>JBGTMW010000405.1:0-20311 GCA_041743365.1 Gemmatimonadaceae bacterium | reverse complement strand
TCAGCGTGATTTCCGCGCGTCGCCTTCATCGGTGGCAAACGAACGACTGATCAGTTGCGAGCCTGCCAGCGCAGGATGCAGCGAGCGACCGCCACATTGTCAGCGGCGATCCGAACGAGATCGTTGAAGACGTCCGCTGCGGTGGCGCCTTCGGCGGTAGCGATCACCGGACGCTCGTGGCCATCGCGTCGAACGGGATCAGTGCGTCGCTCGACCGTGAGTTGAGCCCGGAAGACTCCACCCTCGACCGGCAGTTCCTCGATGATGACGTAGCCGCCACCGGGAAGCTCGCGGGAGTAGAGCGGTGCTGGACGGTTCATGGGGCCGGGGGAACGAGAGCTCACCGGGACGGTACGCAGCGGCGCGAACCCTCGCGAGCGGCGAATAGTAGGGCGTTGCCGTTCAACGTGCCAGCATAATCTCAATACGTTCTGCGAGGCGTCCGCCTTCGCTTCGGGCTCCGATTCGTACTGCTTTCAATCCCCTAGTCGATCGGGTGGTCCTCGACTTCCATGGCGAGCCGCTTGACGGCGGGATCGACGCTGGGGCCCTTTGGCACGGCCCAGCTTTTCATGAAGCCGTCGAGCTCGAGGCGGAGGTCGAAGTGGAGGTGACTCGCGGCGTGCTTCTGGATGACGAAGCGAAGTGGTGATCGGCGGCTACGACCCTTGATTCCGGAGCCGCTCGGTTCCGAAGTCAGATGGAAGTCGCGTTTGCGGCGGTACTCCGTGAGCGTTCCGGACGCCGACGCCATGCGCGGAAGCTACGCCGTCTTCTTGCGACGAGGCGGCTTCTTCTCTCGGGCAGCCGCCGTCTTGCGGCGGGCGCGAACCGCGCCCTGCTTCTTCGGCTTGCCCTGCTCCAGGCTCTCGCGGAGACGAGACATCAGATCGATGACTCCCGCGTCCTGGGGCTCGCGCTCAGGCTCCTCGAGCTTGATCTTCCTGCCCTTCATCTTCGCCTTGATGATGCGCATGAGATTGGCGCGGTAGTCATCGGTGTACTTGGCCGGATCGAAGGGCTCTGCGAGGTTCGCTATCAGCTGCTCGGCCATCTCGATTTCCTGAGGCCGCACGTTGGCGGCATCGGGGAAGCTGAAATCGCCGATGTCGACGAGCTCGTTCTCGAACCGCATGATCTCGAGCACGATGGCGTTGCCGACGACCTTCACTCCCGCGAGGTGCTGGGTCTGGCGCATGATGATCTTGCCGATGCCGATCGACCCGGTCCTGCGAATTGCTTCGCGGAGAAGCGCGTATGCCTTCTCTCCCCCTTTGGTCGGGAGGAGAAAATACGGTGTCTCGAAGTAGCGAGGGTCTACCTCGTCCTCCTTCACGAAGTCGATGATGTCTATGACCCTGGAGGACTCGAGGGCAGCAGCCTTGAAGTCCTCGTCGGTCATCACGACATACTTCCCCTTGGTGTATTCGTAGCCCTTGACGATCTCGCCCCACGGCACCGGCTCGCCGTCGGAAGCGCAGACACGGTCGTACTTGATCGGGGAGAGGTCTTCCTCGTGAAGCATGCGGAAGCTGATGTTGTCAGTGCGGACGGCACTGCGTAGCTCGACCGGAATGTTCACGAGGCCGAATGTGATCGACCCTTTCCAGATGGCTGCCATCGCCGCCGCTCCATTTGCTCGATTGAAAAACCGTCGTGGACGGCCGTGATTGAGAGCAAGGACGATGCCGGCTGTGGAAAGCCAGATTTGTGATATAGCCCGGGGCGCGGAGGCGGTGTGGGGAGTTGGTGAAACGAAAACAACCCCGGGATCGCCGGGGTTGTCTCGGTGCCTAGCGTTTGCGGGATCAGGCCTTCGTGACGTCGGCGGCCTGCGGACCCTTCTGCCCCTGGACGATCTCGAACTCGACCCGATCGCCCTCGGCCAAGGACTTGAAGCCGGAGCCTTGGATCGCGCTGAAGTGAACGAACACGTCAGGGCCTCCTTCCCGGGAGATGAAGCCAAAACCCTTCGCGTCGTTGAACCACTTCACGGTGCCGTTGATGCGTGCCATGAAACCTTTCCTCTCCCCTGCCGGGGCTAACTGTGAAGCCGACCCCGCTCGGCCAGGCATCGGTTGCCACGCCTGGCCCGGCGTGATCTCGCGTACATCCCCTAAACGGATGTACCGGAACGTGAGCGCACAGTTGGCAATTTTTGTGCACACGTCACGCCGGCTCGCGAAAGGTCCGATGGCGGCAGTGGTCGCGCCCCCTAAGAGGGGGCGCGGGAGAGGCTTACGGGGTCAGGCCGCGCCGGCGATATACCGGGCGAAGCGCCCACAGCTCGTACACTTGAGCGTGACGTGGGAGCGGGGTGGCGGCGGCATCTCGCCCGGATCACGCTCGATTGGCCCGGAGCACGAAGGGCAGCTAAGGGGAGATCCTGTGCGATCGCTGGAAATCAGATTGAGTGCCTGAGCAGGATTGTACGTGTTCGGACGTGGCTTGCGCATGGGCCCTCCATGGGTTTCGGCAACGCGCCACGGGACACGACTGCCCGCGCGCGTGCCTGAAGCTAACCGTTCCAGGTCGTAAATCAAAGTGGAGTACATGCTTGCAGAAAGACACCCGTTTTTCGGTGTTCATCGCAGTCGCGCTGCTCACCGCATGTGGCCCTCGTGCGGACATCCCGGTGCTTCCGCGCGACGTGGAGAGCAGCATTGCTGCGGAGGACACGAGTGCGCAGCTGGCGCGTGCGCTCGCGCCGTTGCTGTACCTGCATCCAGACGAGCCCTTCGAGCTAGAGCGCGTCGTCGCCGTCGTGCACCCGACCCATCGTGTTATCGCCTATCACATGCTATGGAGCGACGATGCCCACGGCGCCTGGGTTCCCTTCACGAAGCCAATCGACGAGGAGATAGTCTGGGTTGGCTACGACGCTGATCACAGGCCGACGGATCTGTGGACGTACTGGCATGGTTCGATCCTCCACTCGGATTGGCGCGGCAAGGGGGTGACGGCCATCGATGTTCAATGGGGCAAACACGGATCGCTTCCGCGTGCTGCGCGATTGAACGGCCTGCCCTGGCATCAGTCGCTCGATGTGTTCTTTCTAATGTCCTGGCTCGGGATTCCGGACCTCTGGCTCGGGACGCTGAGTCGCCCCGGTCCGTGGTGTTTCTGCCGGGGGTTTGCACGCTATACGACCTTCAACACGGCGATACCGCTGGCGCCCCGGATCGATGTCGTCGTGCGCACGGCCAATCCGAGATCAGCGCTCCGCGCGATCTTCAGCGCACGGTATGCCGACAAGCCGCTCTGGCCACCCGGCTTCATCATGTGAGCGCCCAGGCGAATGACACATCGAACAGCGGGGTGCTCTTCGACCCGAGGATCGTGGTGCAACGGCCGCTGGAGTTGCTGACCGTCGTCGCAACCATGCCAGGCACGAGCAGGCTCGTCGGGACAATTAGTCTGCCGATTGTCCGGTCACGCTGGCCGACCGGAACCACCCAGGCAGCGGTCAACACGCCGTAAACGCTATTTCTACAGCACGTTACGCTGTTGCCATAGCTGGCCCTCGGCTTGCCTTCGAACCCTGCAATCACTGCCGCCCTGCCCGTTCCGGGCGTGGCGCCGGCAACAGCATCGGCAGCCGCCACAAGTGAAGGCCGCCATTCACCACGGAATACAGGAAGTCAATCATGAAGAACTGGTCACTCGGCTTTCCAAGAGCCCTGGCACTGGCCCTTCTGCTGGCGGTGCCGACGGGATGTGGACCTGACGCCGCGCCTGCGGGCCCCGCCCCTGCAGTCCAGCCGCAGGCGTCGCTGCTCGGTGAGCTCACCGGTGTCGTCGACGACGTGACCGGTGAAGTCATCGACGTCGTCGACGGCACGACCGACGTCCTCGTTGCGACGGTCAACACGCTTCTGAGCCCGCTCGTTTGTCCGACGGACAAGAGCTACTCGGAAACGAAGGTAATCGGGCCCTTCGGCGGCACCCTTCGCGTCGGCCCGCACACGCTGGTGGTACCGGCCGGGGCACTGAACCGGAACGTCAGGATAACGGCGACCGCGCCGAAGGGGTCGTACGCCGAAGTCGAGTTCCAGCCACACGGCCTCGAGTTCAGGAAGGATGTCGCGCTGACGATCAGCTACGCGCAATGCGGCCTCCTCAATGGTCGTGCGCCCACGATCGTGTACGCCGACGTTGAGAGGAACATCCTCGAAGTCCTTCGGACGACGATCGATCGCAGTCGGGAAACGGTAACGGGCAAGACCGACCACTTCTCCTCGTACATTCTTGCCGAGTAGGAAGTGAACACGCGAACTCCGGTTGCCGGCTCGACATTTTCGCCGCCACGACATGCTCACGACCTTGCCGCATTCGTGCGACAGGGTCGTGAGCATGAACGTGCCGGCCGGCCACGGGATGCTCTTCGCGCCTATGAGGTAGTGGCGGTCGAAGCCGACGAGTCACGAGATGGAACGGTTCTGTCGGAGGCGTTGCGTCGCGCGGCGGGAATTCACCGCCGAAGGCACGAACGTCCACGGGCGCTGGCACTCTACCAGCGCAGCCATGAGGTAGCGCTTGCAGCGGGGGAAAGCGTGCTCGCCGCGGAGGCGCTCAATGGAATCGCGCTCGTGTACTTCCACGACGGTGAATGGGAAGCCGCCCGCGAGTATCTGCGGCGCGCACTCGCCATGGGGTCCGAGAGCGAGGAGCTGCGCGGCCTCATCGAGCAGAACCTCGGTGTCATGGCGAACATCGAGGGGGACATCCCTGCGGCGATAGCGCACTACCAGCGGGCACTCGGGTCATTTCGTGCGGCGCGGAACGACAGCCGCTGCGCGGCGGCGTATCACAACCTCGGGATGGCGAGCGCCGATCGGCAGAAGTGGGACGAAGCGGAGCGTTACTTCCGGGCCAGCCTCGAGATTGCGGATTCATTGGGCGACGTAAACGTGCGCGGCCACGTGCTCCTGAACCATACGGAGGTCGATCTCGCCCGTGGGCGGTATGAGGACGCGCGCCGGCACGCCGAGCAGGCGCTGCAGATATTCGATCAGGTGGGCGCACTCGACCACAAGGCATCGGCCTACAAGTTTCTCGGAATGCTCTACCGCGAAACGGGCCGGGGGACCCTGGCGGAAGCACGCCTGAAGACGGCGCTGGAACTCGCCACGCAATCCGGTGCGCTGCTGATGCAGGCGGAAGCGTCGCGCGAGCTCGCGCTGCTGTACCAGACGCTGGGCCGTAACCAGGACGCTCTTCGCCTTCTCAATGCGTCGCACCGCCTGTTCAGGCGGCTGAACGCACGCCTCGACCTGGTCGATGTCGGAACCAAGGTGGCGCAGCTGGAGAGCGTGTATCTCTCGATCGTTCGGGGGTGGGGGCGGTCCATAGAGTCGACCGACACGTACACTTTCGGTCACTCGGAGCGTGTCGCATCGTACGCTGCCATCGTTGCGGAGACCCTGGGGCTCGATGACGCGGAGATCACGACGGTGCGAATCGGGGCCTATCTGCACGACCTGGGGAAGGTGAGAGTTCCCCACGAGATTCTCAACAAGCCGGGAAAGCTGACGAACGAAGAGTTCGACCTCATAAAGATGCATCCGGAGTATGGCCTCGAGATGCTCGCGTCTATCGAGTTCCCCTGGGACATCAAGCCGATAATCCGGTCACATCACGAAAAGCTGAACGGCAAGGGCTATCCGGATCGCCTTCACGGAGATGAGGTGCCGCTGAAGGCTCAGCTCATCGGCGTGGTGGATGTGTTCGATGCGCTGACGACGACGCGGAGCTATCGGGGCGCGATGAACCACGAAGCGGCGCTTACCGAGATGCGGACATGCGTGGACTGGTGGCGTCCCGAGGTGCTAGAGGGGTTTCTGGCGTCAGTGGGGGCCAGGCCGGCGGTGTGAGCGCTCGGCGGACGGTTTGCGGCCGCCTATGCGACGTAGGCGATGTCGCCCTCGTCGTCTATCCCCATCTCCTGGTGAAGGCCGCAGACACCGCAGATCTTCGTCACGTGCCAGGCCTCGTTGAATTCCTTCCTGTGGGCCTCGCTGGCGGGCTTCACCACGAGCCGTTTGTAGCTGTACTCGCCGCAATTCTCACACGCGTGAGCGCGCGCAATCCGTTCAGCGCGGTCACGCGTGATAGTCTGGGGTGTCACCGCTCGACGCCGCCGTCGCCGGGATTGTCCGGCAACGACCGAACCGTGGGTGGGCGACTCACCGGCTGGTAGCCGGCCGGACGAGGCGTCGAGCCCGGCTTGCCGGGTTGTTGCGTGTGAGAGCCGCGGAGCATTTCACGGATGCCGCCGATCGCCCCCATTACGCCAGCCGCCTCGGAGGGCAGGAAGATGGTCGTGCCCTGTCCCTGGGTGACCAGGGGCAGCGCCTCCAGATACTTGAGACCGAGGAGGTACATCGATGCTTCGCCCTCGGGAAGGGCGTTCGTGATCCGCCGGATCGCTTCGGCTTCCGCCTCAGCCATGGCAAGCCGGGCTTCGGCGAGGCCCTGCGCGCGAAGAATCGAGGCGTCCTTCTCGCCTTCGGCGCGACGAACCTGCGACTCCCGGACGCCCTCGGCTTCGAGAATCGCGGCGCGCTTTCCGGCCTCGGCGTTCGTAACGGCTGCGCGGCGTTCCCGCTCCGCGCGCATCTGGAGCTCCATCGACTGCTGGATGTCGTGGGGAGGTTCGATGGACTGAAGCTCGACACGCGTCACGTCCACGCCCCAGCCGATGGACGCCTCCTCGATGACTTCGCGCATGCGCTTGTTGATGACGTCGCGGCTTCCCAGGGTCTGGTCGAGCTCCATCTCGCCGACGATGTTGCGGAGGGTCGTGCGTGTCAGGGTCTCGAGCGCGTAGGGAAGGTTCTGCACTGCGTAGGTGGCTTTCTGCGGATCCGCGACGCGGTAGTAGATGACAGCGTCGATCTCGATGGTGACGTTGTCCTTGGTGATGACGGGCTGGCTCGGGAAATTCAGCACCTGTTCGCGAAGATCGATTCGCGAGGTCGACCCCGCGGTGATGCGCTTGACGCCACCGACATCGGCTTCGAAGTAGCGGACATCGATCGCGCGGGGGCGTTCGACGAGGGGGATGAGGATGTTGAACCCGGACCTGGCGAGCCGGTGAAAGCGGCCAAGCCGCTCGATCACCATGACCTCCGCCTGGCCGACGATCTTGAACGAGGCCGCGGCGAGGAAGATCGCGAGGAGAAGAAAGATTCCGAAACCGATCAACATTGACGGCTCCCTATGAGAGGCAACGGTTGATTCTACGTGCGGGAAGCCATGTCGGCAACGACGGCAGTGCGGGCGGACGCCATGCGACATTCCGGGAAAGAAAGAGCCGCCGGCATACCCGGAGGTATGGCGGCGGCTCTCGACTGCGCCCGGCGGGCAGGCGGCCGGTCAGTCCCTGACGCCGGCTGCCAGCCTCGCTGATGCGAAGAGGTCCTGCTGTGTCCGCGCGCCGCGAAGTACTTCCAGGGCCTTCTTGAGCTGGACGTCGTCATCGAGGCTCATCCGCTTCGCCGTCGAGTCCCCGAATGCGAGGCGGGCGACGAGCCGCTGAAGCTCCCTGTCGACGGAAGGTCTCGCGCTGTCGTACAACTCGCGGTCGACGGGAACGCCTGCGGCCGCAATGCGCCTGAAGAGCTCTTCGCGCCAGGCCGGCTGCACCGTGAAGCCAGGCTGCACCGACGGCTTGAGCTGCAGGGCGTAATCCGACAGTGCAGCATAGAACTCGATGTACTTCGGCGCGATCTTCTCGTAGAAGTTCTGCTCCGCGGTGGTAATCGTATCGGGCCTGACGATGAGATCGGGCGTGATGCCACCGCCGCCGTAGACGATGCGGCCGCCATCGGACTTGAAAGAGGGCCGATTCTTCTTGACCGAGTCGGTCTCCATCGAATCCGGAATGGCCTCGATGTTCGACGCATTACCGGGGGTGCGGTCCTTCTGGATGAGGCGGCCGCTGGGCAAATAGTACTTCGCGGTCGTCATTTTCACTGCATACCCGCCGTCCAGGTTATAGAGCGTCTGAACCAGCCCCTTTCCGTATGACGTCGTGCCAACGACGAGGGCCCGGTCGTGATCCTGGAGCGCGCCTGCCACGATCTCGGAGGCCGATGCCGAGCGGCCATCGGTGAGGACGATGAGCGGGATGGTGGGCGCGATCGGTCGACCGCGCGCGATGTAGGTCTGCGCGTCGAATCCACGTCCGCGTACGCTGGCGATCTCCTGGCCATCGCGGAGGAAGATGTTGCTGACAGAAAGAGCCTGCTCCAGGATTCCGCCGGGGTTACCGCGGAGATCCAGGACAACCCCCTTGGCTCCCTGCTGCTGGAACCTCCGGACGGCGGTCTCGATCTCCTCCGTGGCGAACTCGTTGAACTGGAGGAGCGGGATGTAGCCGATATCGTCGAAGGTGATCGCGTATGGAACGGCTGGAACCTTGATGACCGCCCGAGTGAAGTTCACGACGATCGGTGTCGCGACTCCGGGTCGGCGAAAGGTCGCCGAGACCTTGGTGCCGGGGGTTCCGAGAAGGGCCGCGGACACCTGGTCGATCTTCCAATCGAGCGTGGAGGCCGTACCGACGGCAATGATACGGTCGCCCTCGCGGATGCCGGCCGCCTCGGCCGGGGTGTTCGGGAAGACCTTGCTCACAGACACGAAGCCGGGAAGCGGCTCGATCTGCATGCCAACGCCGCCGTAGCGACCACCGGTACGGGTCTCGAAGGCGGTGCGGTCCTTGGGCGAGAGGAGCTCGGTATACGGGTCGTTCAACTCCTCGAGGAGTCCGCGGGCGGCCTTTTCGTACAGCTGCGTCTGACTGACGGTATCGACGAAACGCTGCGAGACGAGCTCGACGACCTGACGGAAGAGCTGAACGCCTTCGGTCGAGGAGCGCTCCTGCGCAATGAATCCCCCTGCAACGGCAGGGACGAGCAGAAGCCCGAGCAGCGCGGGCCTTGGGAAACGACGACGGGGCATCGGATAGTCGGCTGAGAGGATAGAAAGCCTGTCTTGAAGATACGCGAAGAGTGGAAGTTGGTTCCCTCCCACCCCATGCGTCTTGTCGAGCCGTTCAGGTCATGCCGCCCGATCCGGCACCGGCAGCGCCTTCCTCGGAGCCGCCTGCCCAGAGGCCTTTCCAGGTCATTTCGCGTCCCTTGCGAAAGCCCTTCTGGGTGAGCTTCACGCCGTCAGGGGAGATGGTGACCATGTAGGCCTGGCCTTCCATCTCGATCTCGCGCTTGATCGTCTTGTCCAACTTGGTTGCCATGTGTTTCTCCGGGATGTCGTTACGGTACGCCGGGTCAAGTCGGCAAGTTCAAGATTGGTGCCCGGTGCCAGCTATGAAAGGCGGGAAGCCAGGATATAGTCCACGAACCAGTCCCTATGATACTGCCGAATTGCGGCGTCGCGGACAAGACCGGAGGCGAGCAGCATCTCGTGTGCGGGTTGCAGGACTCGTTGCAGATGTGACGGGAATCGCTGCGAAAGCGGGAGTTGTTCGGCGATGCGATCGAGCGCGACCCTCCAGGTGACCATTCCTTCGGCGCGTGCGACCTCGAGCAGGCGGTACAGCCGGCGAGCGACGGGAGAGCTAAGTGCGGCATACCGAGCCGAGGAAAGCATCACCGTGTAGCCGGCGTCGATGTTGGACCTGAGAACGGGTGAAATGGTTACCCGGGCATCGCCCGGTTCTGCGGCGGCAAGAGCGGGGAAGAGTGCGAGCTGCTCACGATCGGTGACGCGTCGTCGGTCTATGGACACAGCCGTGAGGACGGTGAACTGCCGGTCGATGGCGCCATCGGATCCGGCATCGTGATAGACGCCTGAGGATTCGAGTGTGGTGCGTTCCAGGCGTGCGAGCGCGGACCGTAGCTGCTCGTAGGTCCGTCCGTCGACCCGACGCCCCATCGATCGCAGGAAGGCGTGCAGAGTGAAGGTGATGGCTCCATCTGACGGAAATGCAGCTTCGGCGTAACGCCGGAACAGCTCGACGTATACATCCTGATCGAAGGTTCCCGGGAGTCTGTCACCCGGTGCGGGGAGCACCCGCCAGCGCCCGCCGGATTCGGGGGCGAACGAGATGGCCGCATCCTCGGTGGAGTCGCTGAGGCGAAAGACCGGGAGCGACTCGAATGCGCGGTCGAGAACAACCGCACGACCGGCAGGTCGGCGTCGCACTACGAGAGGCGAAGGATCTGGCCGGTCACCGCGCTCGCGTCGTCCGAGCAGAGAAAGACGACGACTCGTGCGACCTCTTCGCGCTCCACGTAGCGGGTGCTCGCCGCCATCGAGCCCAGGTTGGCGGCGGTGCGAACGGCAGTGGGCGCCACGGCATTTGCCCGGACACCGCTCTCCAGCTCCTCATCCGCGACGGCACGAGTCAGGGCAGCCACTCCGGTCTTGGCTGCGACGTAGGCGCTCATTCCAGCGACCTTGCCACCGGGAAGCGCCGCCGCGGAAGCGAAATACACGATGGCTCCGCGCTGCGGGCGGAGGAGGGGCAGGAACGCGCGCGTGGCCAGATAGGCAGTGGTGAGGTTGATGTCGATCTGGCGATGCCAGACGGCGATGTCGCTCTCAGCCACCGGCCCACTCATCGCGAAGCCCCCGGCGCCATTGACGAGGGCGTGAACGATGCCATCGTGTCGGCTGGCGACGCTGTCGGCCAGCGCCGCGACCTGGGCCGCGTCGGTGAGATCGCAACTTTCGGCGTGGACATCGTGGCCGGCGGCGCGGAGCGTGTCCGCGCGACGCTCCACCTCCTCGTGGCTGCGATCCACCAGAGTGAGGGACGCGCCCTCCTCGGCAAATGCTCGCGCCACGACCTCTCCGACCTGCCCCTCGCGACCGACTCCAGTGAGAACGATCGTGCGTCCGGTGAAGCGGTGCATGCCTTGTTCACGAGTGATAAGTTGATGCGTCAGCATGTTGCGCGCGCGTCCGCGAAGCAAGGGGAGGGAGGAATGGGGGTTGCACTGGACGGGAGTCCACGGCGTAGTGGTCGCTGCACGGCACCGATCCGGGAAACCAAATGACACGGCTCAAGCGGGTCGGGCTCGTATTCCTGGCCCTGTTAGTCATCCTGCTCGCGGGAATCGCGTTTCTCTCAATGACGCGGGGCACGCCGGTACACAGCGTACTGGTGCCTGGATCGATGGACCTCCCCCCTGGCGTAGGCGATGTGCTGTACCCACGCACCATCGAGCTTCACGCGAGCACGCACATCGAGCCGGGGAACCGCGTGGAGCTCCTTCGAAACGGCGACGAAACCTATCCCAGACTCTGGCGGGATCTCGCATCGGCGACGGGGACGATCACGGTCCAGATGTACTACGCCATGCCGGGTGCACTGGCGGACACGCTGGCGGCCGTCCTCACGGAGCGCGCGCGCGCGAACGTAAGGGTGATGGTGATCTTCGACGCTTTCGGTTCTTCTCCGATCCGCGAGGAGTGGGTCAGGACCCTGAAGGCCGCCGGGGTGAAGTTTCACTGGCTTCGCCCCCTTCACTGGTATTCGCTCGACAAGGCAGGGAACCGGTCGCACGTCCGCTCCGTGGTGGTGGATGGGCGTGTGGGATACACGGGCGGGTTCGGAATCGCCGACAAGTGGCAGGGTGGGGGACTCCGCGAGGACGAGTGGCGCGATACCAACGTGCGGTTCGAAGGGCCGGCCGTGATGCAGCTTCAGGCTGCATTCATGTCGGCATGGGCCGAAGCAACAGGGGAGCTCATCACGGGTGACACATTCTTCCCCAGGGCTTCCTTCGAGCCTGCCGGCCCGACGACGGCCGGTCTTCTCTACACGGAGCCGACCGTGGGCAGCACGGACGCCGAGCGGTTCCTGGCGCTTTCGATCGCCAGCGCCAGGAAGGTGCTGTACGTCACGAACTCGTATTTCGTCCCGGATGATGATTTCAGGCGAATGCTCACGGAGGCGGCAAAGCGCGGTGTGGATGTCAGGATCCTCACTTCCGGCGACCAGACCGATGTCAAGACGACTACGTATGCCGCTCGTGCTCGCTACGAGGAGCTGCTGAGGGGCGGGGTCCGGATCTACGAGTACCTGCCGACGATGATCCATTCGAAGACCTTCGTCATCGATGGGCAGTGGTCATCGATCGGGACGCTCAACTTCGACAATCGCTCGCTCGCCCTGAACAACGAGTCGAATCTCGTCGTGCTGGATGAGACCTTCGGCTCGGCGATGACCTCCATGTTCTTCTCGGATCTCGAGCACTCCATCGAGATCGATCTGCAGAACTTCATGCGTCGTCCGTGGACGGACCGGATCATGGAGTGGGGTGCCCACATGATGTCGCGGCTCCTCTGAGCAGGTCGCGGGACCGCTCTCCGGATGGCACGGGCACCCACGGGCTCGGCAGGGAAGACGCGGGGGAAGGGTGCGGCGGTACTTCGCCAGTTCCACCCCGAGGTGCGCCGCTGGTTCGTCGAGACGCTGGGCGCGCCGAGTGATCCGCAGCGACTGGGCTGGCCCGCGATCGCCAGCGGTGCCCATACGCTCGTTCTCGCGCCGACCGGGACCGGGAAGACGCTTGCCGCCTTCCTGTGGGAACTCAATGCGCTGATCGTGGAGGGATCGCGCGCGCAGCTGCCCAACGCGATCATGCTTCTCTACATCTCTCCGCTCAAGGCACTGAACAACGATATCCAGCGCAATCTCGAGCGACCGCTCGCGGAGCTGCGTGAGCGCTTCGAGCGATCGGGTGACCACTTTCCCGAAATCCGGGTTGCCGTGCGCACGGGCGACACGCCGGCCTCCGCACGCGCGCGGATGATGCGCCGAACTCCGCATATCCTGATCACCACACCGGAATCGCTGCACATCATGCTCACGAGCGTGCGGGGTCGTGGAATGTTCCGGACCGTTCGCGCGGTGATCGTGGACGAGATCCATGCAGTGGCCGGCAGCAAGCGCGGATCACACCTGGCGCTGACGCTTGAACGGCTCGAGGCTCTGTGCGAACGTCCGCCGCAGCGGATAGGTCTTTCCGCCACACAGCGCCCCCTGGAGGAGATCGCCCGATTCCTCGGCGGGTGCGACGTGGCCGGGGGCGCGCCGCTGACGGATGGGAACGAGGGCGAGCGTCGCGTGGTCAGCGATCCGGGCCCCGACCCGGGCTCGACGGAGCCGCGCTGGCGACCGGTCAGGATCGTCGACTGCGGGATGACGAAGGCGATGTCGCTCGCGGTGACATCGCCCGTTCCGGACCTGGGGAACGTCGGCGGAACAGTGTGGCCGTCAGTCGCGGAGCTCGTGCTGCGGCGGATTCGGGAATCGCGGACGACGCTCGTCTTCGTGAACAACCGCGCGCAAGCCGAGCGGATCGCGGCGCGGGTCAATGCGCTCGCCGAAGAGGAGATGGCGCAGCCCTATCATGGCTCGCTGTCGAGGGAGCGACGATTCGGGCTGGAGGGCGCACTCAAGGCGGGATCGCTGCGTGCGCTCATCACTACCAGCTCGCTGGAGCTGGGTATCGACATCGGGTCGGTGGACCTGGTGATCCAGCTTCAGTCGCCGAAACGGGTCAGCGCCGCGCTCCAGCGAGTCGGGCGCGCGGGGCACACGCTCGGCGCCGAGAGCCGAGGTGCGCTCGTGCCGACGTTCAGGGATGATGCGGTGGAGATCGCGGCGATCGTGGGGGCAATGCGCGCGGGCGATGTGGAGCCCACGAACGTGGTGCAGAACCCGCTCGACGTGCTCGCGCAGATCATCGTGGCGGCGGTGTCGATGGACGACTGGACATCGACCGGGATGTTCGAGCTCGTGCGGCGTGCCTATCCGTTCCATCGCCTGAGCCGCGCGGCGTACGATGAGGTGCTGGCGATGCTGTCGGGAAAGTATCCGTCCGAGCTTGCGGCGGAGCTCGAGGCACGAATCACCTGGGACCGCGTGAACGATCGGTTGACCGGCTCGAGGGCGAGTCGGATGACGGCGGTCATCTCCGGAGGAACGATACCCGACCGCGGTCTCTACACAGTAAACCTGCCGGATCGTACGAGGCTGGGGGAGCTCGACGAGGAGTTCGTGCATGAATCCCGAATCGGCGATGTGTTCCAGCTCGGCTCATCCACCTGGCGCATCGCCGCGATCGAGCACGATCGCGTGATCGTGAATCCCGCGCCGGGGGTTCCTGCGCGGATGCCGTTCTGGCACGGCGAGTTCATGTCGCGATCGCTCGCGCTGAGTCGCAGGGTGGGCGTGCTGCGTCGCGAGGTGTCGGAATCGGGGGGCTCCGACGCGATCACCGCGATGCTGGCGGAGCGATACGGGTGTGACGTCGCCACAGCGGATTCGATCCGGGTGTACATCGGAGCGCAGCGTGCCGCGACCGGAGTGGTGCCGGACGAGCGCCGGCTCGTGCTCGAGCATTTCAGGGATGAAACCGGCGCCGTGCGAATCGTGCTGCATGCGCCGTTCGGGGGGCGGGTGAACGCTCCCTGGGGGATGGCGATCGCGCAGCGCGCGAGGGAAAGTCTTCGCGACGTCGACGTCCAGGTCCAGACCACGGACGACGGGATCATGCTACGGCTACCCGATCTCGGGGCTGCTCCCCCGCTCTCCGCCTTCCTCGACCTCTCGCCCGCCGAAGCGGAGCAGCGAATTCTCGACGAGGTCGGCGGCACGTCGCTGTTCGGCGCGCGATTCCGCATGAACGCCGCGCGGGCGCTCCTGCTGCCTCGGGGGAATCCACGTCGGCGAATGCCGCTCTGGCTCCAGCGACTCAAGTCGCTCGACCTGCTGCAGACCGTCAGCCAGTTCCCGACCTTCCCGATTCTCGTCGAGACATATAGGGAGGTCCTGAACGATGCGTTCGATCTTCCAGGACTTCGTTCCGTGCTCGGGGGCCTTGCCGCGGGGGAGATCAGCGTGCACGTGGCGGCGACGCGGGCTCCGTCTCCATTCGCGGCGAGCCTTCAGTTCGGCTTCGTCATGGACTGGCTGTACGGGGACGACACTCCCCGCGCTGAGCAGCGGGCCACGATGCTGTCGCTCGACCGCGCGCTGCTCGACGACGTGATGGGGACCGAGGGTGGAGATGATGAGACTCGTCGCGCGATCGAGGAGATCGTGGCCGAACGCCGGGGCACGGCTCCGGGACGGCGGGCGCGAACCGCGGATGAGCTGGCGCAGCTGCTCGACCGCGCCGGTGATCTCAGCGAAGGGGAGCTGCGTGAGCGAATCGCGACGGTCGAGGAGGGAGTTCGCGGCTCTCCGGCCGATGACCTGGCGATCAGCGGACGGTTGATAGGGATCCGGCTTCCGCGTGGCGAGTCGAGCGAGTGGCGGATGATCCTGACGGAGGGATATCCGCGCTATGTCGCGGCGTTCGGCGGCGAGGCGCTCGCTGTCGTGCGAGGTGGAGCGGGGTTGGTCGAGCGGGAAGCGGCGTCGATCGTCGGGGAGGCGCTGCTCTCACCGAACGTCACCGAGAGCGCTGCGCGACGCGAGATCCTCGCCCGGTTCATTGCGCTCGCCGGTCCGGTGACGGTTGCGGAGATACTGGCGCGATATGGGTGGCCCGTCGAGTGGGTTTCAGCACGCCTCGCCGAGTGGAAGCGAACGGGCACGATCATTCAGGTCAGGATCCGCCCCGGTGTACAGGAGCCCGAGTGGTGCTCGCGCCGCGTCGCGGAACGCGCGCGCCACCGCGCGCTGGCAATGCTGCGGAAGCAGATCGAGGCGGTGGACCTGCCGGCGTTCGCGACGTTCCTCCAGCGGTGGCAGCGTCTCGATCCGAGGGACCGCATCACTGGTCCTGCCGGCGTGAACGATGCGATCCGCCAACTCTCGGGACTCGCGCGCCCGGCCAACGGTTGGGAGCGCGACTATCTGCCGGCGCGGGTGCCGGGTTACGATCCGAATTGGTTGTCGGAGGTCGCTGGTACGGGAGAGCTCGTGTGGACGGGCGAATCCAACGACGACGACCCATCCGCCACACCGACGCTCGTGCGGATCCGGTTCTTCGAGCGCGGGAGCGGCGCCCTCTGGCTCGACGGGACACCGGAACCATCGTCGAGCGAGACGGCATCCCGCGTCATGGGACTGCTGCGTACAGAAGGCGCATCGTTCTTCGCTGACATCCAGGGCGGGACCCGTCTCGGAGCCGTCGCCGTGCGCGAGGCACTGCGCGAGCTCGTCGCCGCTTCGCTCATCACCAACGACGCGATTCAGGCGCTGCGAGAGGTCGTTCGCTGGAAGCCGATAGCGCCGCGCACGGTGAGCCCGGCGGGCGATCCCTCACGCTGGCTTCCGGCGAGCTACACACCGACGCCGGGACGTCCCGTGGTGCAGCGGCGGCCCAACCTCCGCAGGCTGCCGAAATGGAGGCGGCCCGATCGCCCGGACGGGGCGGAGTACGCCGGATGGGTGGGCAGGTGGTCGATCGTGAGACGGGGATCGACCATGGGCGCGTTCGAGAACGACGAGGCACGGGCGGAGGGGATCGCGCGGCAATGGCTCGAGCGTTACGGCGTGGTAGCGCGCGACTGGTGGCGCCGAGAGCGACCACCGGTATCGTGGCGAGCCATCTACCAGGAGCTGCGGCGCCTGGAATACCGCGGCGAGATCCGCAGGGGGTATTTCGTGAAGGGACTCGGCGGGGCACAGTTCGCTCTGCCACACGCGGTAGAACGGCTTCGCGATGCTCCTGCCGATGATCAGGCACCGATCGTCGTGATGGCCGCGAGCGATCCCGCGAACCCTCATTCCCTACCGCACGACTCGGCAGATCGCGATCCGCTTTCGAGGCCGCGGGGAGCGGGTGCCCTGCTGGTGACACGTGGCGGCAGGATAATAATGACGGCCGAGGGTCGTGGTCGCCGACTGTCGTTCGCAGCGGGGGTCTGTGCCGGAGACGCGACCGAGGGGGCCGCCCTGCTGGCGATGCATCTCACCCACGGCGAGGGAAGCGTCCGTCGGTCCCGCGGTGTGCGGGTGGAGACGATCGACGGCCGACCGGCACTGATGAGCGAGCATGTCGAGGCACTTCAGGCGGCCGGGTTCAGGCGCGAGACGTCTGGGCTGCGATTCATGCGGGATGGCTTCGCGTCCAGTGAGGGTCGCGCGTGATGTCAGCGGATGTCGGCTCGGCCCAGCGCAGCGCGCACGGCTTCACGCATTGCCACGAGCGCCTCCTCGCGCGACGCCGGCGTGTCTTCGCGCACGTGGAGCTCGATTCCATCCGCGACTTCAACACGGCGCCAGCTCAATACCTCGTGGTCATCGCGAGCCACCGTCTCGGCGGCGCCAGCGCCGAGTGCGGGCGCCAGCGCCCCGGCGACCCGCCGCTCGAGGAGATCGCCGGTGACGTCGCGCATCTCCGCCTTGATCGTCTCGAGCGTCTGGCCCTCGCGCTGCCGGATCTTTATCGCGAGTAGCTGAAGCAGGTGCCGATAACCGTAGGTAGCAGCCGTCCCGGTGCCTTCGGGCCGATCGAGCAGGCCATGCGAGACGTAGAATCGAATGGCGCGCGCGCTCGGCGCTGCACGCGCCGATGAATTCGTCGGACGAACACCGGCTGCATCGACCAGCGCGGTGGCGTGAGCAGCGAGGCCACGCGCGTTCCATGGGGCATGACGCGCGTGCGCACGAAGCAGGGCGACCGGAGTTTCCGACATTGACGTAGAATAACGATGGCCGAGGAGGGCGTCGACTGGCGCGGAAGCGGGGACCAGGGAGGTGATCGACGTCGAGACTCGATGCCGATCGGCAGCGAGCCCGTGACGATCGCTCGACCTAGGCAGTCCCGCGCAAACGCGCGAGGAAAGTCGACACTATCTCGTTGAAGTCCTCGGGGCGTTCATCATGCGGAAATGAGCCGGCGGGGTCGAGGATGGCGATGTCCAGCTCGGGTCGCAGGGCGCGAAAGCCGCGGACATCCTCGACGGGAGCGTCGACACCCTGCTCGCCCCAAACGAGCAGAGCCGGCTGGAGAAGACGTCGCAATGCGCGGCGCACGTCGATGTTGAGGTGCCAGGAGAGGAAGGCGGATGGAGCGTACCTCGCGCCGGGCTGGTGTGCCGTGGCGTAGTGGACGTCGATCATCTCGTCGTTGACGGCCTGTCCATCGACGTAATGCTCCTCGAGACGGCTCCGGAGACTGCGGCGAGAGACCATGGTGTTGAACATGGCCGTGCCGAGCACGGGCGAATCGACGGCGAATCTCGCGACATCGCCCGATGTGGAGGGCGTCTTGTGAAGGCGCACCAGGCCGGTGGGCGCGATGAGCACCAGTGCGGGAAAACGTCCCGGGTCGCGCGCTCCGAGCACCACTGCGTAGGCGGCGGAGAGAGACGAGGCGGCCAGCACCACCGGCCCGGCCACGACCTGCGCCGCGAAATCAGCGATAAGGGCGAGGTAGAGTCGAGCCGAGTATCGAATTGCCGGCCGGTCGGAGAGGCCGAAGCCGAGCAGGTCGATGGTGTGGACCGTGTGCTGGCGTGCGAGCTCATCGACGTTGAATCGCCACTCGAACGAGGAGGCGGACGGATGGATGCCGTGGACGAGAAGCATGGAGGGGCCGGCGCCCCGTCGGGTATAGGCGATTCGGTGGCCGCGCCAGTGGAACCACCCTTCCTCACCGCCGATGAGGTTCTCGAGGGGCGCGACGCTCTTCCCGACGAGCGTATTGAACGCAGCCGCGACGCCGAGTGCCGCACCTCCCGAGAGTAGTGCCTTTTGCCATCTCATTCCGATTCATCCTCGCTGTCGTCGAGTAATGATAGCGAGGGGATCGCCGGGTGAGATGCGAACCCGATCCCGTGGTGCCCTCAATCTCCGGGGAAGATCGACGGACTTCCGAAGAGTGCCAGCCAGGCTACGAGAACCAGGAGGAGGGCAGCGACGCCGAGAATGATGAGCGTCCTCCGGCGTGCGGAGCGCGAGGCGGGAGCGCTGTCGGTGCTCCCGGAAGGCGCCGATTCGCTGGAGAGGGCGTTCGCGAATTCGAGTGCGCTCGAGAATCGATCGGCCGGGGAGGAAGCGAGGGCCCGGGCGATCGCCCGGTCGATGTTCTCCGGAACATCGGCCCGGTGTACGCGAACGCTGGGCGCCGTGGCGCGCAGCTTCCGGAGATTATCGGTGCGGCCGTTTTCCGACTGGAACGGCAGCTTTCCGGAGAGGGTCTCGTACAGCACCGTCGCCAGCGCGTAGATGTCGGCGCGCCCGTCGAGCTCCTGTCCCGGAATGAGCTGTTCGGGGCTCATGTATGCGGGGGTACCCGGCCCGATCGACCTGACGGTGGTGAGCTGCTGGCCGCTGGCCAGGCCGATGGACCTTGCGATACCGAAGTCGGCCACGAGAGTGTGGCTACCGGAGAGAATGATGTTCTCGGGCTTGACGTCGCGGTGGATGACGCCGTGGCGGTGGGCGTAATCGAGTGCTTCGGCTACGTGGCAGGTGATCCGGACGGCATCCCTGACGGAGAGGCCGCCTTCGGCGTCGAGGCGGGCTCGAAGGGTCTCGCCGCGCACGTGGGGCATGACATAGAAAAGCAGGCCGCTGACGTAACCGGAGTCGTAGAGCGGGACGATGTTGGGGTGCTGAAGCTGCGCGAGAAACTTGATCTCTCGCACGAAGCGCACATCGCTGAGCGCGACATCGGCATCGGGTCGGAGAACCTTGAGCGCGACGTGACGCGAGTGCCGGAGGTCGTTGGCGAGGAAGATGGTCGCCAGCGCTCCGTGGCCTATTTCGCTCTCGATCTGGTAGCGATCGGCAAGTGCGGCGGTGAACGCCCTGGGTAGCTCCACGCCAGTTCCTTTGTGGGCAGGCCCGCAACAATAGTCGACTTGGCGGCCGGCGGCCAGTCGAATCGTCGCGGGTGAAAGGCCATGGATGACACATGGGCCGGGCGTGCAGTTGCACGCCCGGCCCATGTGATCCGTTCTCGAAGGCTAGCGGCGGCGCGATCCGCCGCGCGCGGCCTTCTTCTTCTTCGCCCCGCCCTTCCGTGACGAGGCGGCGCCTCTCCTGCCCTTCTTCGCGGTCGGCCTGGAGCGCGAAGCCTTGCGGCTGCTGCCGCCCTTTCCTGCGGACTTCTTTTTTGCGGCGCCCTTTCGCGACGATGCGGACTTCTTTTTGGCGGCACCCTTTCGCGACGAGCCGGATTTCTTCGCTGCGCCCTTCCCGGCAGCGCTCTTCTTCCTGGCAGCGCTGCCGCTGCCGGACTTGCCAGCGCTCCTCTTCTTCGCGGCCGTCTTGCCGGCTGAACTGCTCTTCCCTGCCGCGCCGGATCCGCTCGAGCCGCCGGCGGTCTTGCCGGCCGCACTGGCGCCAGAGCTGACGCGTCCGGCGTTGCCA
>JBGTMW010000404.1:0-1862 GCA_041743365.1 Gemmatimonadaceae bacterium | reverse complement strand
GCGAGCAGCACGGTGATGGCACCCAGAAGGGCCCGCGCTTTACCTGGCATGGCCGCCGGGGCTCCGTTCGCGAAGGGTGATCGAGCCACGCAGCGCCGCGCGAAAGATCCGCATCCCGAGCAGCGCGAGGATCAGCAGCCCGAGCGCCGCGGCCCAGGCACCGAAGTCGCTGCCGAGCCCCGCGCGAACCTGACTGAGCGCCACGAAGAGAGAGATGACGATGAGGCAGATACTCACGATGCCGGCGATGATCCGCACTGCGGGGCTGAGTACGCGCTGCGCCATCGCTACTCCTTCTCCATTACGTCGTTCCAGTTCAGGATCGAGTTGAACACCATGTTGAACTCGCCGTGATTCTGCCAGCGATAGATCGGGTTGTTGGCGAAGATGAGGACGCGCCCCCTCCCGTTGTGCGCATTGGTGATGTCCACGGCGAACGGGCGATCCTTGAGTGCGTCGCCGCCGACCATCAAACCGCTGAGTACAGCGCTGTCGCCACCCACGTAGCGGCCAAGCACGTTGGCCGAGTCGGCGATCCCGACGCGCAGCGCCGGCCCCGACACGTATTTGATCGGGATCGTCTTCGAGGAGTAGCCATAGAAGACCGGATGATCCGTCCTGGTTATCGTGGCCTCGACGAGCGGGCGCTGCGCATTCAGTCCGGTGATCGGCTCGACATCCACCGTGCGCGCGAATCCGAACTCGATCGGGAACCTGATCGCGTTGTGCGCGGCGATGAGCGTCCCGCCGCCCTGGAGGAACTGCTCGAATGCCTTGACCCCCTCGGGTCCGAAACCGCCGCTCATGTCCGGCGTGGATCCGTACACGCCCAGGAATTTGTACCTGTCGCTCTGGACATATGGCTGCGGTCGTGCGGCCGGCTTCGCGAGAACCGCTGTGCGGTTGATGTTCTGGTACGCCATCAGGATGACATCGTAGTCCGCCTTCAGGTTGCCCTTCTGAACGCGCTCCTTGTAGATGAGGTCGAAGGGAATGCCGAACTCGTCGAAGGCGTGGCGATACCAGCCCAGCTCCTGCGTTCCGCTCCATTGCGAGTAGATGGCAACTCGCGGAGCATCGGCTTCGTGCGCTGCCACTGTGGGAGCGGATGCGAACGCCGACGCCCTTAGGCCGAGCGACTCGACCGCGGTGCGCGCGGCCTGGATGTTCTCCGGCGTGCCGGTGACGATGAACGAGCCAGCGGGAAAGTCGACATCACCGACCTTGAACGGCTGCTCCGCCACCTGCATGGGAACTCCGCGCAGCCTGTAGCGGAAGGTGATCATGTTGTTCGAGCCATGGTGCGCCACCGCGAGCCCGGCCGTGCCGGAGCCGGCAACGCTGCCTTTCGGCTCGGCACGTGTCACGAGCGGGGCGGAGACGGCGAAGATGCTGCTGTCGCGAATCTCCTTCACCTCGATGTTGAAGGCGAAGCCCATCGACCAGCCACTGTCGTCGTAGGTGCGGAGCGCAGGATCGGGGAACTGCTGCTTCTCGAGCAGGTTCTTGGCGAGGCGCCAGTACGGCTGGCCGGCCTTGATGATGTACGAACCGGCCGGATACGTGTCGGCACCGATCTTCACGGCCGATGTAGCCTGGCCAACCTCGATCCCCTGAACGCGCAGCACGTTCACAAGTTCGGCGGCGCGCGTCATGTCCGCCTGCAGGGGAATGACGTAGCCGTGCGGGGGCGCCTTGCGCCCCGCCTCCATCGAGTTGCGTGTCTTCACGTAGAAGTTCTCGAGGATGAGATTCGGGAACATCGACGTGAGCTGCAGCGCCGAGAGTACGCCGGTCTGCATGTAGTTCGTGTTGTTGCGGCGCGTGAAGTTGCCCGGCATGCCGGTGGGCACGGGGATGCC
>JBGTMW010000403.1:0-2103 GCA_041743365.1 Gemmatimonadaceae bacterium | reverse complement strand
CGGGTCTCGCCGGCGGCGGAGTGGCGGCAGCGATACTGTCGGCGACCTCGCGGCCACGATAGAACCAGTCGATGATCCGGTCGCGGCCGTCGGCGTCGGCGACAGGTGTGACGGACACGATCACGTTGTCGCGAATCTGCGAGATGAAGGGCGATGTCTCCGTCGCGAGCCGGTAGACCAGCTCCATGAGCATCTCCGGCGGACCCGTCTCTCCGCTGTGGAGTCCCCCCATGAGATGGTAGTGCGGCTTCGTCGTCGCGATGACCTGCTTGATCTGCGCCTCGGTGAGCCCGCGCGGATCCGCGATCCGTTTCAGGTTGTCGCGGTTCTGCTGGAGCCCGGAGATATTCGCATCCGACGACACCCACACGACGACGAGCTCGCGCCCTTCGTCGGAACGTCCGATGGTCTCCACCCTGACGCGGGGCGTCGCGGCCGCCAGGGCGCGGTAGTACTTCAGGATGTCCGCGTAGTAAGTGAGCTTGGCGGGCGCGCCGATGTGATAGCCCAGCACATCCTTCGGTGTCGGTACGCCGGCCACCTTCGGGAGATGATCGACAAGAGGGCTTCCGTACTGCGCTGCCCCCGTCCATTCCGCGTAGGCCTTCGCGAAGTCTTCGTCCTGGGCCTGGCCGGGACCGCGTGTCTCGGTGACCCACGGCTGCGCAGCGGCTTCGGCCGCGGTGACGGAAACCCCGAGGCCGAGTACAAGGCTCGGGAAAAGGCGGCGGAACGCGCCTCGAACGATCATCGCGTTGACTCCTGACGGGAACGAAGGGAAGGGCGGGACTCCGCAGCCATTATCGCCCACACGACGCCGCGGCACCAGCATTTCCGCGAAAGTGCGGCTGGATGCCTCTCGATCCGCGATACGAGGTCAGGAAACGGGTGCGTCCCGAAAGAACGTAACCAGCAGGAAAGTCGCGATCGGCCCGAGCAGCAGGGACAGAAGGAACCAGTTCATCCCCGACCGACGCTTGCTCTGCGCCAACCCGGCGTTCAGCAGAGCCAGTGTCCCCCATCCCGCGACATATCCGGAGTCTTCCATTAGATCCCCTCGGCGCGGGCGAACGAAGGCGGATGGATCATCTCGCCTGCCGCTCGCGAACGTGCGCAAGGCAATACGTATAGGCTGCCGCGGGATCGGAGGGACGGTTCCGCGAGTACTCCGCTTCCCCCGCGTCGAGCAGCCCCTTCACGTTGATCGTGACGCGCTGATACTTGATGGCGAAGCGTCGCTCGCTGTCCCTGACGAGCTGGATCTCATCGGTGAAGCCGGCCGGAAGCCAGGGCCAGGACCTGTTCAGGGTGCCCTGATACTGCTGGGCGGGGGCAACCATGTCTATCCGGATGCAATGAGCGCCGGGCGAGACTCGCAGCGGACTGCTCGCTGTCCAATCCCTCACGCGCGCTCCGTCGACGAGCACCCAGATGTCGAACGCTCCCACGCCCGTGCGATCGGCGAGATCCTTCAGCACGATGGTCGCATGGGGCCGATCGGCCGGGACGGACTCGAAATACGCGGCGCCGGATGCCTCCCACTCTCGCTGCACATCGGCCACCCATTGTCCAGATGCCTCGGGAATCGGGCTGCGGCCGACCTGAACTTGCGCCAACATCTCCCTGGCATCGCAGAGCAGCCCGAGGGCCGCGACGCTCGTGACCAGAGCGGGACCGATCGGTCGAATCCACCTGGGATGCGTGGTCGCAAACATGGCGTGCCTCCCGACGTGAAGAGTCTGCGATGCCCGTACTCAGCGAGCGGTCCGGTCCGAAGCATCGCTAAACAGCGCGGGGCGGGACACGTTGTCAACCAAGCCTCGAGCCCACAGCCACCAGCCGGGAGCCGCTCGCGGCTCGGGGGGCTGGCCTGCAAAATCGAGCCGATAGCCGAGCTAGCTGATTGCTGACAGCCCGCGAGCTTCAGCCGGAACAGGGACGGAACTCCGGAAATACAACGGGGCACCGCCGACTTCCGTCCTCGTCCCGGTTTGACTATCGCCCGCGACCTTCATCATCGCCCTTCCGTTCTTCCTGCCCCGGATTGGCTCGCGGCTCGTGGCCAGCGGCACGCTGGGCTAACGGCTCGCCTTTGCAGCCCAG
>JBGTMW010000402.1:0-5087 GCA_041743365.1 Gemmatimonadaceae bacterium | reverse complement strand
ACGGCCGGCCTCGTGAGTGTCCATGTCGCGAGTGCGACCCACACCAGCGCGAGTCCTGCGCGGCCGCCGTTCCACCAGGCCACCAGCGCGCAGGCGGCGAGCGCCGGCACGAGCAGCACGATGCTCTGCTCGATCGGCGTCACCACCCGGAGCGGGGTGATGGGAAGAAGCGTCAGCGCCAGGAGGGCGAGGATCGGACCTCGCCACCCCAGCTCACGCGGCGCGGATGCGCCCTCGCCCGTCATGGCTAGGCCTGATGGCCCCGGATGTACGGAATGATCGCCAGGAAGCGCGCACGCTTCACCGCGGTCGCGAGCTGGCGCTGATGACGCGCACAGACGCCGCTCAACCGGCTCGGAAGGATCTTTCCGTGATCGGTGATGAAGCGCCCGAGCGTGCGATCGTCCTTGTAGTCGATGAAGCGGACGCGCGTCTCGCAGAAGGGGCACGTCTTGGTGGGGCGTCTCATGTCATTCCTCATCGTCGTCATCATCCTCACGGCGGCGGGCCGCGGCAAGCTCCTCTTCCGACATCGGCGGCGCGCCGACTTCGTTTTCGTGGAGCGTGATGAGGTAGCGGACGACACCTTCGTCGAGCTTGAGCGCGCGCTCGAACTCGGGGAGAACCTGCGCCTCGGCAGCGAAGCGGGCGACAACGTAGTAGCCGTTCTCGCGGGTGCCGATCGGGTAGGCGAGCTGGCGCCGACCCCAGTGGTCGACGTTCATGTCTCCGGTGGTTCCCAGGAGACCATGAAAGCGGTTGATCTTGTCGGTGATGGCGGCGTCTTCGAGACTTGATTCGAAGATGTAAACCGCCTCGTATGGGCGAGGCATGCCTGGCAATCCTCCCTTTGGTCGTTAGCCGCCCCCGACTGGTTGCCGAAGTGGGGGAGGGGACGCCATCGGCGGGCGCCGAGGGCTATTTCGAAGTGAGCCCGAAGCTTAGCCGGTCAGGGCGCGTCGGGCAACGGGTGGCGATCACGCCGGCGCCCGCGCGCCCGGCCTTGACGTCGCCTTTCACCCCGCACATACGTCAGCGACCGAAAGCAGACTCATGAAAACAGGAGCACCATGGCCGCGATCGAGGTTCGAGACCCGCTGCCAGATGGCGCGCGCATGAGTCGGGCTCGTCGCGCCGCCGAGAACCCGGTATTGACGCCTGCCATGGTTCGGCCCTCGCGGCCCGACCTCGAAGTGGTGGGCGTCTTCAATCCAGGCGTCATTCGCTACAAAGGCGAAGTACTTCTGCTCCTGCGCGTGGCCGAGGCCCCGCTGCGGCAATCCGAGGGTGAAGTAGCCGCGGCGGTTTTGGACTCCGGTTCGGGCCGACTCGAGGTGAAGCGGTGGCCGCGAGATACCCCCGGCCTCGACGTCAGCGATCCGCGAACGATCGTCATCGACGGCAGGACGTGGCTCACCTCCATATCCCACCTGCGTGTCGCGCGGTCGGCGGATGGCATCCACTTCGATGTGGAGCCCGCGCCTGCGCTCCAGGCGGCCACTGCGCTCGAGGCGTTCGGAATCGAGGACCCCCGCATCACGCTTCTGGACGGCACCTTCTGGATCAATTACACGGCCGTATCGCCGCACGGCATCGCGACGGCCCTGGCCTCGACCCGGGATTTCCGCACGTTCGAGCGGCACGGGATCATCTTCCCGCCGCCGAACCGCGACGTCACGATCTTTCCCGAGCGGATCGGCGGCCGCTATGCCGCCCTGCACCGGCCGATGCCGGAAGGCCTCGGCGAGCCCGCGATATGGATCGGATGGTCACCCGATCTAATGGACTGGGGCGGGCATCTTCCGGTCGCGAGCGCGCGGCGCGACGCCTGGGACGATCTCAAGATCGGCGGGGGCGCGGTCCCCTTCCGCGTGAGCGCAGCAGGCGAGGAGGCCTGGCTGGCGATCTATCACGGCGTGACTCGCGCTCCGCTCAGGTATTCGCTGGGAGCGCTCCTGCTGGACGCGCGCGATCCGGCCCGGGTGCTCGGACGGTCGCACGATCCGATTCTCCAGCCTGAGACGCCCTACGAGCGGGAGGGATTCTACGGTGGAGTCGTCTTCACCTGCGGAGTACTCGCGGAAGGCGATTCGGTTCGCGTGTACTACGGTGCGGCCGACGGGGTCACCGCAGTCGCCGACCTCTCCGTGGAAGACATACTCGGCGGCCTGGAATAGCCGTGACCCCGGGCAGGACTCGAGCCTCCGGAGCGAATGGGGTCACGCCGTTCGAGCTGGGTGTGAACTACTGGCCCCGGCGGCGCGCGATGTACATGTGGCGCGAGTTCGACATTGCGGAGATCCGCGACGAGATGGCCCAGATCGCCGACATGGGCTTCGACACCGTGCGGTGGTTTCTGCTGATGCAGGATTTTCTTCCGCGGCGCGAATTTGTGGACGCGCGCATGGTCGCGCGCCTGGTCGAGGTAGCACGCGTCGTCGCGGAGGCCGGACTCCGGAGCGTGCCCACGCTCATCGTTCTGAACATGAGCGGCCTGATCTGGTGGCCGGACTGGATGATCGACTCCAGCGGCCGGCACGCCAACCTGTTCTCCGAGCCATCCGTGCTGCGATCGCAGGCGCTCCTCGCGGAGACGTGCGCCCATGCGCTCGCCGGGGATGCGTCGATCCGTGCATTCGATGTCTCCAACGAGATCGACGATGCTCAACTTCCACAGACGCGGGATGCCGGCCGGATATGGGCGTCGGTGCTGGCGGACGCGATACGCCGGGGCGCTCCCGTCGTTCCGGTGCAGATAGGCGCTCATCTGGCGTCGCTCGACAGGGAGAACAACATGCGCATCGACGACATCGCCGGAGTCGCGGACGAGGACATGGTGCACGCCTATCCGCTGTACAGCAGCGCAGCGCGATCCTTTCTCGACCCCGAGCTGGTCCCCTTCTCCTGCGCGCTGACAGCCGGCCTCGCCGGTGTCGGACGGGCAACGCTGATGCAGGAGTTCGGGTTGTGCACCGCGCCGGCGGGCGTCGCGGGCCATTCATTTCCTGACGATTTTCTGGGTCAGCCCCGGGCGCAGTATCTGGCCTCGGAGGAAGAAAGCGCGACGTACTACGAAGCGGTGATGAGCCGGCTCGTAGCGACCGGTGCCGCAGGCGCGTACGCGTGGTGTTACGCCGACTACGAGTCGAGCCTCTTCGCGCGACCGCCACTCGAGAGGGCCGTTCGGGAGCGCACCTTCGGCATCGTGCGGGCCGACGGATCCGAGAAACCCGCCGCCGGCATCTTCCGGTCGCTCAGGAAACGCAGGGACGCCGGAGAGGTCGCCCGGGGCGACGTTCCTTCAGTGCTGGATGTAAGCGCCGACGAGTACTATCGAACACCAGCCGCGCACTTCACCCGATTGTACTCGAGTTGGACCTCGGCGCGCTCGTGACCACTCCCGTGGCGGGTATCGCCAACGGAGGGCCGTGACTGCTCCGCTGGAACGTCTCGACACCAACCCGATCGTCCGCCCGACGGATATCGGCTTTACTCGCGCGAGCGGCGCATTCAACCCGGGAGCCTGCGTCGATCGCTCCAGCGATCGGGTGGTGCTGCTGGTGAGGGTGTTCGAGCACGACACTCGCCGGTCGTGCCTGGCGATGGCGCTCTCGTCGGATGGCCGCCAGGTCGATGAGATCATGGACCAGCCTGCGATCGCGCGGGTGGCACCATACGAGGAATGGGGTGTCGAGGACGCCCGGGTGACGTACCTCGAGGACGAGCGCCGATACGCCATCACCTACACGGGTTACTCGCCGATCGGGCCTCGCGTCTGCCTCATCACGACGGATGACCTGCTCGACCCGACCAGCTACATGCGTCATGGACCGCGCATTGCGGGCGACAACAAGAACTGCGTGATTCTTCCACGCAAGGTAGGCGGTCAGTACGTCATCCTGCATCGCCCGATGCCACGCATCGTCTGCGTGCGCGTCGACTCGCTCGAGGAGGATTGGCCAACGCAGGGTGCTGAGCTTCTGGGCCCGAAGCCCGGCACGTGGCGAAGTTCGCGAGTCGGCGCGGGAGCCCCGCCGATCCCAACGCGGCTCGGCTGGCTCTTTCCCTTTCACGGCGCCACGACAATCGAGGAGGGCAACGTGTATTCGATGGGCTGGTGCCTCCTTGACGAGAGGGTGCCCGAGCGTGTCCTGTTCGTGTCCGATGAGCCCGCATTGTCGCCGCAGGCGCCGTACGAGATCGACGCGGGACCGATTCCGCAGGTAGACATGGCCAACTTCAAGACGGGGGTACGCGTCGTGTTTCCGCAGGGACTGGTCGAGCGCGGCGATGATCTCCTGGTGTATTACGGTGCGGCGGACGTCTCGGTGGCGGCTGCGACGGTGAACAGGGAAGCGCTGCTCGCATCTCTCGAACGCGCGATCTCACGGAAGCAACCGGAGTGAACTGGGTCGCTCGGATTGCCCACGTGAACGTTCGCGCGATCAGGTCGCGTGCGCTGGCTTCCCTGGCGCTGCCTTTCCTCGCATCGGGATGCGACCGCGGCGCGATTTCACCGCCGCGCAGTGCGCAGCCCCCGGCGCTCGCCATACGCTACGATCACCTGCGGCACCTGGGCATGGATGCGACAGTGGCCGGTCGGCCCGTTCGCGTCGTAGCGCTCTACGCCGATGCGCCCGACTACCTCCCGACCGGGTCGCCGGCCCGGGACGGATTCGAGGGAATCGCCTGCGTGGATGATGCGGCTCGCGCGGCCGTCGTGTATCTGCGCGCCTACGAAGAGACCGGCGACTCGAGCGCGCGCGGAGAAGCGCTCGGCCTGCTCGCCTTCATCACGGCGATGGAGCAGGGGAACGGGGAGTTCGTCAACTTCATCGACGCCGAAGGGCGGCTGAACCGCGACGCGGTCAGCAGCCGGGAGAGCATGTCATACTGGGCGGCGCGCAGCATCTGGGCACTTGGCGAAGCCGTGAGGGTGCTTGGCCGCGAAGAGCCGGAACGGGTGCAGCACCTGCGCGCCGTGCTGGAACGGGCGGAATCTCGAATGGCTCGCGACGTGACCGCCGGCCGGCTGCTGGGAGGCTCGGCGACCGCCACTTCCGAGGCACTGCTCGGGCTGCTCGCGC
>JBGTMW010000401.1:0-2445 GCA_041743365.1 Gemmatimonadaceae bacterium | reverse complement strand
TCGGCGCCCTCGCTGCCGCCGAGCAGGTGCGCCCGCCGACGATGACACGCCTGGTCCACGCACTGGAGCGCGAAGGGCTCGTGGTGCGCCGGACGCAGAAGGGCGACGCTCGAATCGTCGTGATCCGCGCCACGCCGCGCGGCACGCGACTCCTGACGGAAGGTCGCATGCGTCGTGTCATGCGCCTTGCAAGAGATCTCGATGCGCTGAAGGGCGCGGAGCTGCAACTGTTGCGGCGAGCCGTGAGCGTCCTCGAGCGAGTCGTGCGTCCGGACCGCACCGGGGCGACCACGATTAACATGAAGTCCAGCAATCTCGGGTAACGGCAACACAGCCAGCCCGAACCACTCCGCCCCGCCCCCCGAGAACCCCGAGCGAATGCCATCCAGGATCGAGGACTACGCCCTCCTGGGCGACTGTGAAACAGCAGCGCTGGTGGGGAGGGACGGCTCGATCGACTGGCTCTGCTGGCCCAGATTCGATTCCGGTGCCTGCTTCGCCGCACTCCTCGGCGGCCCCGAGCACGGCCGCTGGCTGATCGCCCCGGCCGGAGGCACCGTCGCGACGCGGAGGCGATACCGCGACGGGACGATGGTGCTCGAATCGGACTTCGAGACCCCAGAGGGAAGCGTCACGGTCATCGACTTCATGCCCTTGCGCGGGGCGTGCTCGGACATCGTCCGCACGGTCGTCGGCAAGTCGGGACGCGTGCCGATGAAGATGGAGCTGATCCTTCGCTTCCATTACGGATCGATCGTGCCCTGGGTCAACCGGCTCGCCGACGGCGCAACCTGCGCGATCGGGGGGCCCGACATGGTGGTTTTGCGCGCCGACGTCCCGGTTCGCGGAGAGGGACTGACCTCCGTGTCGGATTTCGCCGTCAGTGCCGGGCAGAGGGTGTCGTTCGTGCTAACCTACGGCCCGTCCCATCACGCTCCGCCGCTCGCCGTCGACCCGGACAAGGCGCTCGTCGATACCGAAGCCTTCTGGACTGATTGGAACGACCGCGGCACATATCGGGGGGAATGGGCGGACGTGGTGAGCCGCTCGCTGCTGACGCTCAAGTCGCTCACGTATCGCCCCACGGGTGGGATAGTCGCGGCTCCCACGACTTCGCTTCCGGAGCACATCGGTGGCACGCGCAACTGGGACTACCGCTACTGCTGGTTGCGCGACGCAACGCTGACGCTGCTCACGATGATGGATGCAGGCTACTACGAGGAAGCGGAGGCGTGGCGCGACTGGCTTCTCCGGGCGATCGCCGGAAGCCCGTCACAGGTCCAGATCATGTACGGGATCGGCGGCGAGCGCCACCTCAAGGAATGGGAGATCCCCTGGCTCCCCGGCTACGAGCGCTCGATGCCCGTGCGGATCGGCAATGCCGCATACGGCCAGCTTCAGCTCGATGTCATCGGCGAGGTCCTGGACGCGCTGCATCACGCCCGCAAGGGTGGCATGCGTCCTTCGACCGAGTCCTGGAATGTGCAGCGCTCACTCGTCGCGCACCTCGAGACGGTGTGGCAGAAGCCCGACCTCGGCATTTGGGAAGTTCGCGGTGAGCCACAGCATTTCACGCACTCGAAGGTGATGGCGTGGGTAGCCCTCGATCGCGCGGTGAAGAGCGCCGAGGAGTTCGGGCTCGACCTGCCGACCGACCGCTGGGCTGCACTCCGCGACCACATCCACGACGAGATCTGCCGCCGCGCCTTCGATCCCGACGTCGGCGCGTTCATGCAGGCCTATGGCTCGAAGGAGCTCGACGCGAGTGTGCTCATCCTCCCGATGGTCGGCTTCCTCCCCGCGAGCGACCCACGCATCCGCGGCACCGTCGAGGCCATCGAGCAGCGCCTCATGTCCGATGGTCTCGTACTGCGGTATGACACGCACGCGACGGATGATGGGCTCCCCGCCGGAGAGGGTGCGTTTCTCGCCTGCAGCTTCTGGCTCGCGGACAACTACGTGCTGCTTGGAAGGCGGGACGACGCGCGCAGGCTCTTCGAGCGCCTGCTGTCGCTCCGGAACGATGTCGGCCTGCTCGCGGAAGAATACGATCCGCGCGCCGGGCGCCAACTCGGCAACTTCCCGCAGGCGTTCTCGCATCTCGCGCTGGTCGATACCGCTCTGAACCTCGCGCGTGCTCCGGAGGTGGAGCGCCCGGTGGAGCAGCGGGCCACGGTCGGTCTCACCCCGAGTGGGGAGCACCCGAGGGTGACTCACCGGCTACCAGGGCCCGCTGAATGAGTCACCTGCGGGAATTGTCGTGAAGGGGGATTCTTCACGGCGATGAGTGATCCGGGCGCGGTGGAAGCCTTCTACTCGGAGCGCGGCGCCGACCTGGGACGGCAACACGCCGCCGCGGCGACCAGCCTCCGCCGTGTCGAGATCGGACGCCTTGCGACCTTCGCGATGACCGCCGGAACGCTGCTCGTCGCGATGCTGCGTGGG
>JBGTMW010000400.1:0-5077 GCA_041743365.1 Gemmatimonadaceae bacterium | reverse complement strand
GTGCGGCGACTCCTCGATCCCCATCACCGGTCCCCACTCGGTGGCCGGATCGCTCCCGTCCACCGGCCGCGTCCAGTCGAATCGCACATCGCGCCGCGGGATGAAGTTCGCGTGGAAATACGCGATGGTGCCATCGGCGTCGGCGTAGATGGTGTTGTTCGATGAGTTGGTGTGCAGCTCCATGGTCGCACGGAACGCCCTGTAGTCGCGCGCCTTCGTGCGTGTGTACGACTGGATCAACGCATCGAGCGGCTCTTCCATCAGCCTCACGCTCACCCACTTGCCATCGGCCTCGCGCACGATGGGCCCGTGGTGAGTGCGGTAGATGGTGAACTCCCTGCTCGCCATTCCTCCGCTCGTCCGGTACGGCACCGAGATCCTCGTCTCGGCCACCGGACGCTCCTCGGCTCCATACCGATAGTGGAACCGGTCGCCCCTCTTCACGATCGTCTCGAGATACTCGTCGATGTTGTCAACGCCGCTCGACGTGTGCATCCAGCCGACGCGCTCGTTGAATCCCTGATAGACGAAGAACTGCCCCCACGTCACAGCACCGTAGGCGTTCAGTCCCTCATCGCTCGTGACCTGCACCTCGGTCCGAAAGAAGAAGGATGTGTGCGGATTGATGAGCAGCAGCGCGTTCCCCGAGCGGGTGTTGGATGGCGCGATCGCGATGCCGTTCGATCCCCGCGGCTCCGCCGGGGCCGCGGACTCATCGTCAGGCGTTCCGGACGATGCATCGTCCAATGTTCCGGCTTCGGGCTGCCTTCCGTAGAACGCCTCGAGCTGCCCGAGGTTGACCCGTTCGATGTCCCCGCCGATGCTTCCCTCGCTGAAGGTGAGCGCCATCCAGGGCTCGAAGCGGGTGATGACCCTCGGCCGTACCTGCGGGTTTCTGTGCAGGTAGAAGTTCAGTCCATCGGCGTAGGCGTCCATCAACGCCTTCAGCCAATCCGGACTCCGCGCGTACATCGCCTTCATGCTGTCGGGATGGATGAAGAGCTTCATCCTCAGGTCGCGGTACACCGCTGACTCGCCCTCCGCCTCCGCCAGCCGTCCCATCGAGTTCAAATAGTTCGTCTCGACCCTGTTGAAGTCATCCTCGGCCTGCGCGTACATGAGTCCGAACACCGCGTCGGCATCCGTCCGGCCGCGGATGTGCGGGATGCCCCAGTCGTCGCGAACGATGGTGACGTTCCGTGCCTGGCGCTCCCACCTTGCGACGTCGCCGCCGACCGTCTGCTGGACCGGAGTGGCGCAGGCGAGGGTCGTCGCCACCAGGATCAGAACGAGTCGTTTCACGGCGAAACCTCGGGAGAAGTGAGCGGGAAGAAAAGCGGTCGCGACCATTTTTCATACACCTATCGCAGCCAGCGTCGGCAGGACCAATGCTTGAAACAGTTCGTTGACCTCGGTGGGTGGAAGCAGACCTTCGGTTTCCACCCGCCATTTCAGCACGATGACGAAAGCCGAGGCGAGATACGGAACGAGCAGTACCGATGTTTTCCTCCCCGCGAGTTCCCGGCGGCTCTGAAGATCCATTCCGAGTCCTCCAGCGATCAGGTCGGCGATCACCTTTCGAAGGTTCCCATGAAGTATGGCTCGCCCTCGCTTCCCCTTCGTGCCTTCACTGGCGCGTCGGTGCCGATCAATGTGCTCGAGAATCGGAAGGCTGAACGACAGAATTCGCTCGTGGCGCCCCACCAATGAGGCGGCTTCAGTTATTCGAACCGGCCTGAGCGCGTCGTGCAATGCGCTATGCGTCTTTTCAAACCCACCAATTCCTGACCTGCCCTCGGGGCTGCGCCACATCGACCTCGGCAATGAAATGATCACCAACGAAATGCGGTGATCGGTCCGCTAACGAATGGATCGGAAGTCGGTGTCTTTCCGTCCATCGTCCATCGAAGCCTACATTGGCTCTGCAGACGTGTCCACCATATGACCAGATGTCAATGAATGTGGCGGGCGACTGGTCCGTCAACTTCGGAGGAGCTTCGCGTAACGGGAAGGGCCCGCTCGCTCACTTTCATCGCCATGGCGGCATCCATCCTCGCGAGCTCGCTGACCGGCTGAGCGACGGAGAGCGGCGCGCTGGGATCCCGCGACTTGCAGTTCGTGCTCGCCGAGGCGGTTCGCGCGTAAAACCGGCCTCGCGACAAGCCGGATCGCATCCATGAGATTGCCTCGCCGCGTGCTCGCGCGTCGCTGATGCCCATCAGGCGTTTTGCGTTTCCTTGACCGGAAGCACGGGGATGGAATTGAGTGTGTGGCGAGCGGAGCTGGCTGGTCCCGCTGTACGCGAAGAGTAACCTGATGCGGCATCGCTGTTACTTGAGGCCAACAACTTCCTACTGGAACGCCCTGGCAGAGGAATAGTTCGCCCAACGGTATACGATATGCAGCGTTGGAACCGTCCGCATTCGGAGTTCGCATGCGTCCGCAATTGTGCAGACTCGTCGGCCTGTTGTTCATCGTGGCCACAGCTGCTCACGCACAGCCACTTACGATCCTTGCGGGTCCCGCGACCTGTCAGCAGTGCCGCATTGAGCTTGATCAGGTCGTTGTCTTTGGTGACTCGACCGGCCCGGGAATGCTCCAGGAGCAATCCGGCATCGCCACCGATCAGCGCGGTCGGTTCTATGTGACGAGCAACTACGACCCGACGATCGTTGTCTTCGATGCCCGCGGGCGGTTTCTTCGGAGAATTGGCCGGCAGGGGCAGGGACCGGGCGAGTTCACACTGCGACCGACAATGCTGTTCGGGCCTGGCGACACGCTCTACGCTCTCGATGTCAATGCCCGTCGGATGACGGTGTTTTCGCCGGAGTACGAGGTGGTGCGGACGGCCCCGTTGAGTCTTTTCTTTAACACGGCCGCCCGACTGCCTGATGGCCGATTCCTTATGTCCGGCTCCTCGAGGTCTGCGGAGACCATCGGATATCCGTTGCATCTGGTCGACCAGAAGGGCGCGCACGTCCGCTCGTTCGGGTCAGCGACCGGCGCGCAGGATCTCTTCGCCTCAAGCAGGGGCTCGGCACGAAGGTTTGCGGCCCCGGTTGGAGAGACCGTGTGGACGGCGAAAGTCGACGAACTCGTCCTCGAGCAATGGACCCACGAAGGCAAGAAGCTGGCGCACATCACCCGACAGGCTCCCTGGTTTCCGGCCACAGTACAGCGACCTCCGAACGCAACCAATGGAACACACCGACCGCCCCCGCAGATCCGTTCGCTCGGCCAGGACAAGGCGGGACTGCTGTGGACCCTGACGACGGTGCCAGACCGCGACTGGCGACCGCGCACGCTTCCCCCGACGCCTAGGGGTGGCGGCACCTACACGCCCGACTCGCTGCGGCACAAGCTCGTCGATTCCGTACTCGAAGTGATTGATCCGGCTCGAGGCGTCGTGCTCACGACCCGCACGTTCGACACTTTGTTCATGGCGTTCATCGCTCCCGGCCTGCTCGTCTCGTTCACCGAGGACGCAGGTGGCAACCCGCGGTACGTCGTCTGGCGTGCCCGGCTTGTCTCACCTTCTTCGAGGTAGGAGGTCCGCTATGCGACCGATCCACGCATTAGGCCCGCTCGCTATCGGAACGTTCCTCATCGTGAGCGTCATGGCAATGCTGGGGACGCGGTACGCGCCCAGCTATGAGGCTCCAGGCTCAATCACCACCTCGGACTGCAATGTTAGCTGTGGCCAGGATAGCCAGTTGGAATGCGAATCAACAGAACACATCGCCTATTCTGGGTACGCGGTTGACGAAACGGCCCCTCACGGAAGTCACTCGTCATGCGAAGACGGCACGTGCGCATGGGAAGGCGGATCTGAGGGCATGCATCCGAGCTGCATAGAGAGCCTCAACCTCGCTAGATCGGGAGATTACGAACGGCTCAAGGCAGCGATTGCGGCACAGGACGACCGGTCGCTGCAGCAGCTTCTGCGTCGGTATTCCAAAGTTGTGGTAGTCAACGCCAAGCGCGAGTCAATCCAGGTTGTGAGCTGTGACGGCATACCGAGGGCGAATCTCCCGTTGCACACGCAGCAATTCGAGCGACTGGTGAGCACGCAATAGCGACCAACCTGGCGCGCGAGTCGGCCGCGATCGCCAACTTTCATTTCATTTCATTCTCACGCCGTGCGAGCGAAATCTGCCGGCCACCACTCGCTCGGAGCTACGCCCGGTTGGCCCAGACTGGAGGGTCGACCGGGCTTGTTGTGTGCCCGGCATGGCACTGACTTGAAGGTGGAAGTCCTTTGGGGAGTTGGTCGCAACGACCCGAGCAGCAGCAAGCGCCGACCGTAAGGGGAGCGCTGATTGAATTGAATTGAAATGAACTGAAAACAGGAAAGAAGAACAGGAAAGAAGAACAGAAAAGAAGAACAGGGGATCGAAGAACGAGAAGCTACAACGACCTGCCGACGACTAACCAAACGCTGCGCGCTGAAGTTATCCGCGTTAGTCCGCGTAATCCGCGGCCCCTTGCCGTTAACGCCCCGCGCCGGCATCGCTGAGACGCGACCCGCGGCCCCCGCATACTAACCAGATCGAACCTGCTTCCGCCTCCAGTAGCCATACACGGGCACGCCGGCCACGAGGATCGCCACGCCAATCCCGGCCGACGTGGGAAACTGGACGACGGTGCTGATCGCGATGATCCAGAACGTCGCGACGAAGATGATGGTGCTCCACGGATGCGCCGGTGTCCTGAATCGCGCGGGCTCGTCGGCGGCGGATGCGGAGGGGACGACGGAGGGTGCGGACGCCGCACCCTTGCGGAGCCGTCGGCGGAAAACGAGCAATGCGGCCCCGGTCAGCCCGAAGAAGAGCGCGTCGATCGCTACGACGTAGTTGAGGATCTGCTCGTATCGGCCAGAGACCACTATGAGCGACGCCCAGGCGCCCTGCATCGCGATCGCCACCGATGGCGCCTGTGTCCGCGGATCGAGCCAGCCAACGCGCCTGAAGAAGAGACCGTCGCGCGCCATCGCGTAATACACCCGCGGGGCGGTGAGCATCCCCTGGCTGAGGAAGCCGACGGTGGAGATCGCGATCCCCGCCGCGATCCACCGGGC
>JBGTMW010000399.1:0-17119 GCA_041743365.1 Gemmatimonadaceae bacterium | reverse complement strand
TCCACCTCCACTGGCTTGCTCTCGAGCGATGACACGGCGTTCCGAACGAGTATCGTGCCGTCCGTCGGGGCGATGAGAGTCCACTGGCCGATGGCGGGGGGCCCGGGAGGCGCATCGACGACGTCGCCGTCGAAGTTCGCCATGAATATCACATCAGGCTCCAGACTGAAATCCGTGACGACCTCGTTGCCCGCGGTGGCGGTCACTGTCCGGTCGACGGGGCTGTAGCCGATGAAGCTCGCCCGCAAAGTGTAGGTGCCGGGTTGAACGTTCGAAAACCGATAGCGTCCGACGACGTTGGTCACCGCGCCGATCTCCCGGCCCACAATGGCGATGTTGACGTTGGCAAGCGGAGCGCCGGTCCGCGCATCCATCACCGTGCCGGAGAGTATGCCGGTTCGCGAAACGACCGTGAAATCCTCTGACGCGGCGTTGTTCGCGTCATTCGACTCGGTCACCTGACCGCCGGCGTCCACCGTGACGCTCACCCTGTGGTCGCCGGCCTCGCGTGGCGCGGCCAGCACAGGCGTCGTGAGAGTGACAGCGGCCCCGGGGAGGAGCCGTGACACGGAAAAGTCGAACGACGCTACCTCCTCGGTGCCGTCTTCCTCGAGGCTGACCACCAGACGGGCAGTCGACGCGATCGCAATGCCCTGTCCGACGTTCCTTACGTCGAAGGTCCAGGAGAGCGCGTCCGCGGTCGTGGGCTCAGCTACCGAGCGGGCCAGGTTCTCGATCACGAGATCCGGCGGCAAGCCGGCAATGGAGAAAGTCATGGGACCCTCGACGAACGTCGGCAGGGTCGCGGTAACGAGGTTGCCAGTGCTGTTCGATGCGGCCGTGAATGACACCGAGGCCCGTCCGCGTGCGTCCGTCAACGCCGACCTCGTCAGGAGTGGCGTGAGATCCGCGTCGAGCCCCAGGTGGCCGTCACCCGCGATCACCGTGAAGATGACCTCGACGCCGGGGACGTCCTCCGGATGCTCATCATCCACGTCATCCCCCTCGCTTCCGGAATGGAAGTGGAGGCTCTTGACGTGCACCTCGAGTGGCTGCGCGGCCGGCAAGCCGAATCCGGCGGACTGTCCGGCTCCCCCGCTGACCTCAGCCTCGAGCCCGATCGCCCAGTTGAACCGACTTAGCGATGAGCCGATAGGCAGCTCCTCACCCAGGCCGAGATCGATGGCGTGCAGCGTCCCGACGCCAAACAGCTTCCCGATGCCGTCGCCGATCCGGCGCAGGCCTGCGGCCGCAAACCGAACCGCCGGGTATGACGCCTGGGCCGTGGAGCTCGGCGAGCCCTCGAAGCCGTCGCAATCGATGAAAGTCGCCTCTGCGTTCGCCAGACGGGTCAGATTGGTCCCGTTTTTCGACTTGTATGGTTGCAGGAAGTCGTACAACGGGTCGGTGGAAGGAACTTCGGTGCATTGCGCAGCGATGGCCGGTTGCCGGATCCCGCCGAACGGTTCCAGGTCCGGATCGCTGGTCATCTCATAGCATCCCTCATATTCCTTCCACAGAAGTGAGCTCGCGAGTCCATGGCAGCGGTTGTCGGCCCCGACGACGACACGCTCGATCTTGAGGGTGATCGCCGACACCCTGGCCGGGAGGAAACCCTCGAGGAAGCGAATCCCCGCGAACCCGGTGTTGGTGACGAAAGTGCCACCGGCATCGGTAACCAGGAACTCGCCGCAGTCGCTCTTGTTCCCGCACAGCACGCCGTGCTCGATCCGGAACTTCACCGGAAGCGTCCTGCCATCCACCAGCGGGATCACCTCGCCGGTATTCGCGTTCTTTAGATCGCGGCCGCTCGAGATGGGATCAATGTCGGCGAAGCCGATCCGGGTCGAGCCGAGGAAGACCTGAAGTCGATAGAACCGGTCAACGAAAAGGTTCGAGTCGTCGGTATGCCAGTTGACGTGGTACTGCTCGCCGCTCACCGAGACCAGGACCTGATTCGACGCGAAGCTGGCGACGAGGACCGGGTTGCCGTCCGCGTCGAGGGCGCAGTCCGTGGTGGGCGTGGTCAAAGGGTTGGCCGCGAGCTGGCACACGCTCACGGTCGGTCCGAGCCGCGCGTTGAACGCGCCGGCATCGTAGTTGGGCGAGCCCTTCGGATCGCGTAGCAGGGGCGGCAGGAAGAAAAAGTCGTCGTTGCCCCCGACGAACCGCCCGTCCGAGATCATGGCTGACGGAACTTCGGCCGATGGGCCCGCCGGGTTCGGCCTCTCGCCACACCCGACCACGACCGTAACCGATGCCAGCACGAGAAACGAGCTTCGACCGCGCATTCGACTCGCCCCTTCGAAGCCTCGCGCTTCGAGTTTGAGAATCAGTCTGACGTGTGTTCGGATGTTCCGACGTCGGGCCCGCAGCATGAACCATGCGCCGGACGCCTCTTCGCGAAGTTGTTTGATTTGAGCTATTTAATCTCGCGACCGCGCCGACACCCTACTGCGTCTGTGGCGACCGCGCGACACTTTCGGGCGGGAGTCCATATGAATCCATCACGTGCGCGGCCCGGCATCGGAACCCGCCAAATGGTCAGCCTCCGACCAGCTCCTTGAAACGCTGATCACCCTGGAGCGGGCGCCACCACCAGGTGTTGCCGCGCACGAATCCCTCTCGATGTTGAGGAAAGGCCGCCAGATACGATTCGAGCAGATCGAGCGCCTGATCCGTGTCGCCGATCAACGTACGAACCAGCACCTCACGGCCGATCAGCTCGCCGCCGGGGTCGACGTCCCGGCCGGCGCGTGCGCGCTCGATGACGTTCCGCGCGCTGTCGAGCCTTCCGGTTCGGGCGATCGGCACGGCGACCAGCATTTCGTACTGCCGGCGCTGCGCCTCCCAACGGCTGGGCGGTGTCCGCCTGGCGATCTCGCGAAAAGCGGCCCACGCGGCATCGGGAGTGCTGCCGGGCCGATTGCTCGTCATCAGCCAGAGGCGGCAGCTCGCGAAGAGCGCGTCGGCGGGATACCGTTTGTTCCCTGCCTCGCACCACTGCGATGCACTTTCGAAGTTTTCGAGATCGTACGAGATCCCGTAGAGCCGCCAGAGTATCTCCCTGGCAGACTCGAGATATGCGTCCTCCTCGTAGGCCCGGTAGGCAGCCTGGTATGCTCCCAGTCTGTCGAGTTTACGGTAGAGGAGCAGGCTCAGTGTGTTCCAGGCGGACGCCCGCGAGGGGTCGATCCTCGACGCAGTCCTGAGATCTTCTTCCGCCGTGCGCATCAGCGTCGCGGCCTCGGCGGGATCGAGGGCGAGATTGAAGAATCGCTTGAGATATCGTAGCGTCCCGCGCAGCTCCAACCCTTCCGCGTTCTGCGCATCCAGCGCCAGCGCCCGCTCGATGTGGCCAAGCCCGACCGCGATCAACTCGCCGCGGACAGCGTTGTCGCGGGTGGCAAGGGTCCTGTTCAGCGCCAGCCCGGCCCGCGACAGGATGGGGCGCGACCAGCGAGGGTCCAGCGACTCGGCCTCTCCGAGCAGAGAGTCGGCGTGGGCCAGACGGAGAAGGGCCGCCTCTCCGCTGTCCGCGGCCGCGAGCGCACGCGCATCCTTGCGTGCCCGCTCGGCACGCTGGAGAACCAGCCATGCAGTCGGATTCGTCGTCTCCGCCCGACTGTCGCGAAGGCGTATCTCGTCCCGGAGACGCTCCCGGAGCAGCCTCGCGACCGCTGCCGGCAGACTGTCACGAACCGCGAGTGCTTCGCTCTCGGGACGCTCGACGGCAGTACGCGCGATGACGGTGCCCGTGTTTCCTTCGATCAGACGAACCGATACGAGTACGCGGTCCCGAACGCGGTCCACCGAGCCTTCGACGATCGTTCCGGCCTGGAGCAGCGCCGCGATACTGTCCGTTGGGAGCGACTTCCCCCGAAACTGGGCGACACCGTTCCGGGACACGACGTCGAGAGCGACGACCGGCCGAAGCTCGTCGATCAACCCCTCAGTCAGGCCGTCGGCGAGATAGCCCAGCGCCCCGCCCGGACTTTCATCGGCGAAATACAGCACGGCAATGCGCTTCGGGTTGAAGGCGAAGCCACCGCTGTCCACCTGACTCTGGAGTCCGCCTCCGCTCAGCCACCACGCCGCCCATCCGAAGCCCGCAACCGTCAGCGCCGCGACCGCCACACGTAAGCCGATGGCACGGCGACCGGGGCTCTGCCAGGCCTTTCGGCCGCGAAGGTGGCGACCGGAACGCCTCAACGAGCGAGGGCCCGTGCGCTGACACGCCGTCAGCGCCTCGGCGAAGTCCGTAGCCGTCGCGAAGCGGTCGGCCGGAACCTTCGACATGGCACGGAGAACGGCGTCCTCGACGTCGTCGGAGATCGTGCCCCGAACGACCGTGAGCGACGGCACCTGATCAAGGGCATGCCGCGCGATGATCGCCTGCGCCGTCGGTCCGGTGAACGGAGGCACGCCCGCGAGCATCTCGTAGAGCACGCATCCGAGGCTGTAAACATCGCTGCGCGGGTCGACGTTCGGATCGGCCATCGCCTGCTCGGGGCTCATGTACGCCGGTGTACCGAGTGAGACCCCTGTCTTGGTGAGCTTCTCGCTGCCTACCGCGCTCACCGCCCTGGCTATTCCGAAGTCCGCGACAAGCGCCTGTCCGTCCTCGAGCAGGATATTCTCGGGCTTGATGTCGCGGTGGACGACGCCCTGCTTGTGGGCATGCGCGAGCGCGCTGGCTATCTCGCACGTGATCCTGAGCGCTTCATCTACCGGGAGCTGACGCTGCTGATCGAGACGATCCCGCAACGATTCGCCGACAACGTACGGCATGACGTAGTAGAGCTGTCCGTCCGCATCGCCCGAATCGTAAATCGGCAGAATGTGCGGGTGGCTCAGATGGCTGGCGAGCGCGATCTCGCGGCGGAACCGCTCGGGACCAAGCGCGAGGCTGAGATCCGGGAGCAGCGCCTTGATCGCCACATGGCGATCGTGCTTGATGTCCCGCGCGAGGTACACGATCGCCATCCCACCGCGGCCGAGCTCGCGCTCGAACTCGTACCGGTCCGCCAATGCGAGGACGAGTTGTTCGAACGGTTGTGGCATGCGCGATGGTGAAGATGGACGCGGCAGCCTGCCAGGACGGCCTATGTTACGGGTGTTTAGCCGGTCCCGCCAGAGGGCCCTCTGAGTGACGCCCGCATCACCACCCCCAACCCACCCTCGTACCACTTCACCACCGGCGCAGCGGAAACTATCACGGAGGGCCGGGTCTTACCGGGACCGCCCCGTGCGCGCATGCAATCCTGCCGCCTACCGGGCCCCTTCCACGGCTCTTGCACCCGGCCGCGCGAGATGCCGCTCGAACAGCTCGAAGATGCGCCGGTATTCGTCGGTCCACGACGACGGCCTCACGAACGCGTGATCCTCGACCGGATAGACCGCCATCTCCCACCCCGTCTTCCCCAGCTCGATCAGACGCTGCGACAGACGCACGACGTCCTGGAAGTGAACGTTGGTATCCACCATGCCGTGCGCGATGAGCAGTGGATCCTCGAGCCCCTCCGCGAAGAAGATCGGCGATGAACGCCTGTACGAGATGGAGTCGGCATCCGGACTGTTGAGGATGCGCGCCGTGTAGCCGTGGTTGTAGTGGGCCCAGTCCGTCACGCTTCGCAACGCCGCGCCCGCGCCAAACGACTTCGGCTCGGTGAACAACGCCATGAGCGTGATGAAGCCGCCGTAGCTGCCGCCGTACAGCCCTACGCGCTCGGCGTCGATCCCGAATTCACGCTGGAGGTAACGCGATCCATCCACGTGATCCTGGAGGTCGCGGCCGCCCATGTGCCGGTACACCGCCGTGCGCCAGTCGCGACCGTATCCGGCCGAGCCGCGATAGTCGATGTCCAGGACGACGTAGCCCTTCGCCGCGAGGTAGTGATTGAACATGTACTCGCGTGCGTACGACGACCAGTAATTGTGGACGTTGTGAAGGTAGCCGGCACCATGCACGAAGATGACTCCGGCTCCGTTGGACTGGGCGCTCATGTCCGACGGTCGATAGATGCGGGCGGGTACCTGCACGCCATCGGATGCCGGGATCATGATGATCTCCGGAACCTTCCAGTCGAAGGCGAGCCATTCGGCCGTCGGCGAAGTCGTGAGCCGCGACATCGTAGCCCGCGGCGATGCCCGCATCAGAAAGAGCTCCGGCGGCCGGTTCGCGGTCGAGAACACATCGGCGAGCAACGTCCCGTCGGGCGACATCTCCACCGAGTGCCCGCCCCTCTCCCATGTCAGCCGCTCGCGCGCTCCGCCGCCGACAGGCATTCGATAGTAGTGTCGCTCGAAGGGCGAGACTTCGCTCGTGTGCATAAGGAAGTGCCGGCGATCGGTCGACAGATCGACATCGAGAACCTCCCACTCCCCGCTGGTGAGCTGGCGCTTGTCACTGCCGTCCGCCGCGGCCGACCACAGATGCGCGTAGCCCGTGGTCTCCGACACGAACCAGAAGCGGCGCCCGTCATCGTACCATCCTCCGCATCCGAAGCACGGCCCATTCACCCACGCCGTGTCGCTCACCGTATCGACCACCTTGATGATGCCGCTGTCGGCGGAGACCGTCGTGATGTAGCGGGTCTTGTAATCACGCGCCGACGCGAAAAGGAGCGCCGTCGTCCCCGAGGCGTTCCACCCCAGCACCGAGGCGCTCGACGTCGGCTTCGCGGAATCCCCCGGACTGATCGCGAGCCACTTCGTCGTGCCCGATGGCAGGCTCATGAACGCGACGCGACCGGTGGACTGTTCGTCACCCACCTTCGTTCGCACGCGCAGCTCTTCCGTGTACCCGGTCGAGGTCACGAACTGCGGGACGCCGGTCTGGCGAATTCCCGTGGGCGGAATTGTGGTCGTGATGAGGAGCGCCTTTCCACTCGGCGACACATCCAGCGACGTCACGCGCTCGGTGGCGCCAAGGTACAACGGCGACACGCGCAGGGCCTCCCGCGCCTTGCGCTCCGCCTCGGCAATGCTGTCTATGCGGAGTCGGTCGCGCACCGACTCGAACAGCTCGCGCTGCTGCTGCTCGAGAACGCTCCGATAACCCGTCGGGGGCGCGGAGTCGCGTGGAGCGCTTCCCGTCCTGATGTCGGTGAGCTGTCGAACCAGACCACCGTCGATCTCCACCGAGAACACGTTGTTGTCGCGAACGAAGAAGACCCGCCGGCCGTCCACGTCGAATGCCGGCGCCCGCTCGGCCGCGATCGTCTCCGTGAGCCGACGAACCGTCCCGCGCCGCGTGTCGGCGAGATACAGGTCGCCGGAGAACTCGGCCGCGCGATACCGCCTGTCGGCGGAGAGCACGCCCGTGGCCAGAAGCGGACCGACCGAATCCATGTGAGCTTCGGTCACGCGCTCCGGCGTCGCTCCCGGCGTCGCGCGCACGCGGTACGGCTGCGTGCGCTCGCGCCAGTTCGACCCAGGTGGCAGCCAGGAGAAGTAGATCCACCGGCTGTCCGCCGTCCACCTCACCTGCGATGGCTCCCTTCCGTACACCTCGGGGCCGCGCATGATGTTCTGGATCGTGAAGTCGAACGCCGGACCCTGGGCGCGGGCGGGAGCCGCGAAGGCTACAGCAAGGACTGCGAGAAGAAAGCGCATGGGTCCAGTCCTGGGGGTGGAGAGGAAACCGCGGACCGTCGTCGCGGCGGATGTTCCGTGAATCGAGGCGGACGATTTAGCCGGCTCGATCTGCGTGCCCGATCGAAGGCGAAGGCAAACCCGTTGCCAATTCGAACACCGTTGAAGCTAACCGACAAGCAATCGACGCCTGATCTGGGAGACAACTGTGTCGAGCTGCTCCGACCTTGCGCGATGAGTGCCGCCACATTCGGTGGATGAGCGGGCGATGATTGCCGGCCCCCACCATCCAGCCCCCGCCCTATCCGCGTTCGTCCGCGTTCATCCGCGGCCCTATCGTTTCGCTCGAGCCCCTCCGTTGTCCGCGTTCGTCCGCGGCCCCGATGGTTTTCCTTCAAGCCCCACCGTTGTCCGTGATCGTCCGCGGCTGGAGCATACCGAAGCCTTCCCTCGATGCAAAGAGGCCCGGGCAGTCCGTGGCCAACCACGTGTCACGCAATTACTTTCCCCTCCGTGCTCTGCCTTCCGAGGACCACCCGAGTGCTCCCCGCCGCAGCGCTCCGCGCCCGTCGTGGAAGCCGTCGCGTCCTCGCGTTGCTCGCTGCAGGCACTCTGGTGCTCGGGTGTCGCAGCACCCCGCCGCCCGACTCCGCGGCCGTCGGCGATCAACCCCGCGGCCGGGTCCTTGCTCAGCTCGCCACCCAGCCCGTTGCGCTGCTGCCCACCCAGCATCTCCGAACCGGCGACTCCACCGGCTGGAGCGCGCAGCTCGGCCCGGCGCGCGGCCTCCTCGACTCTCTTGATGCCGCCATCGCGGCGGAGCTCGCGGTCCGCGGCACGGCGAGACTCTGGATCATGCCGCAGGCCCTCGCCCGATCGGCCCGGCGAAATCCCGGGTTCACCTCCGATCCCTATGAGCTCTCAGCCGAATCCCTTCGGCACGGCGTCCGTCGCACCAATCCGCGGCTCGGCGAGCCGCTGGCTTCGCAGATGCGATCGCTGCTCGCCCTGACGAACGCCCGCGTTGCACTGATCCCGGTCGAGCTTCGCTTCGAGCCGACGACATCCGGGGCCCGGGCGATCCTCCGGCTCGTGCTGGTGGACGCGCGACTTGCGGAGATCCAGTGGGCGGGGGACGTCTCGATGGAGGACGCGCTTCCCAGCGGCCCGACGATCGTTGCTGCGCTCGCGAAGCGTGTTGCAGACCTGGTGGCAGAACCATGACACTCTTCTCCGAAGCATGACGACCAGAGTCACCCTCATACCCGGTGACGGAATAGGCCCGAGCATCACCGACGCCACCGTTCGCATCATCGAGGCGTCAGGCGCTTCATTCGAGTGGGACAGGCAGACGGCCGGCCAGGCCGGCGTTGCCCAGTGGAAGGATCCGATGCCCGACGCTACGCTCGAGTCGATCAGGGCTACGCGGCTCGCGCTGAAGGGCCCGCTCGAGACTCCGGTGGGGGAGGGTTACCGCTCGGTCAACGTCGCCCTGCGAAAGACATTCGACCTGTATGCGAACGTCCGCCCGGTGCGCACGATCCAGCCCAACGGCCGCTTCGATGGCATCGACATCGTGCTCGTTCGGGAGAACACCGAGGGACTCTACTCCGGTATCGAGCACTACATTCGCATCGGCGATGACCCGGAGGCCGCGGCGGAATCCGTCGCCATCGTGACGCGCTTCGGCAGCGAACGGGTGATCCGCTACGCCTTCGAGTACGCCGTCAGCCATGGACGAAGCAAGCTCACCCTCGTCCACAAGGCGAACATCCTGAAGTTCACGAGCGGACTGTTCCTCGATGTCGGGCGCGAGATCGCGAAGGAGTACGAGGGGCGGGTGAAGTTCGAGGATCGGATCGTCGATGCCATGGCGATGCAGCTCGTGATCAAACCGGAAACGTTCGATGTCCTGGTGACCACGAACCTGTTCGGTGACATACTTTCGGACCTGATGGCGGGTCTCGTCGGAGGGCTCGGTCTCGCGCCCGGCGGTAACATCGGTGAGCATGCGGCGATCTTCGAAGCCGTGCACGGTACGGCGCCGGACATAGCGGGGAAGGGAGTGGCCAATCCGGCCGCCCTGCTTCTGGCCGCGTGCATGATGCTCGACCATGTCGGTGATGGTCATCGTGCGGCGCGCATTCGCGCCGCGCTCGAAGCGACCATCCGCGATGGTCGCACGGTGACGCGCGACCTGGGCGGCACGGCCGGCACCGACGAATTCGCGGCCGCGATCATCGCGAGACTGTGAGCACGGTCTCGGTCTTCCACGTCTCGGACCTGCATTTCGGGCGGCCGGCCGTCCCGCAGCAGATCGACGCAATCGAGAATTTCATCCTCGAGCAGAAGTTCGATGTCGTGGCGATATCGGGCGATCTCACGCAGCGCGCCCGCTCCGGGGAGTTCCAGCGGGCCCACGCCTTCATCCGGGACGCGCAGCGCGTCAGCAGAACCATTGTCGTTCCGGGCAACCACGATGTGAAGTGGTGGCGCTCGCCACTCGGCATCGGCGACCCGGCGCGGATGACCGAGAACTATCGCAAGTACATCGATGCCGACCTCGAAGCGGTCCTGAAAGTCGGTGGCGCGACGTTCGTGGGCATCAACACGGCACAGGGCGTCACAAGGCGAACCCTCACGTGGAACGTGCGTGACATCTCCATCATCGGCGACGTGCGCAAGTCCCAGATCGAGGAGGCGAGGGCGGCGTTCGCAAAGAGTCCCGAGGACGATGCGCGAGTGATCGTGATGCACCACAACCCGGTTCGAGGCGAGCTGTCGCAGCGTCACGGGCTGAAGAACACCAAGAAGATCCTCGGCGCGTTCGCCGAGCTCGGAGTGGATGTCGTCCTGTGCGGGCACGATCACCAGGAGGCGATTCACTATGTGGAGCACACGAAGAAGGGAACGGTGATCTCGACGGCCGGCACCGTGTCGAACCGATCGCGAGGGGGGCGCCCTTCGTCGGTGAACGTCATCCTTCTCTCGCCAGCACAGATCGAGATCTCGACCTCGATCTGGTCGGACAAGCTGCAGACCTTCGTACCCGGTGCCTCCCAGTGTTTCGAGCGCTGAGTCACCTCCTCCGCGGCCACCGGCCCGATCCGACGCAGCTCGTTCTCGAGCTTGCGCCGCCCCCCGTGTCGGCGACGGACCTCTTCAACCGGCTTCGCGCGCTCGGCCTGAAGGGATTCGATTCCGTTCGCCTCACCCGCAATCGCACCGTTGTGGTGAGCTTCAGCGGGCGCGAGCTGAGGGTGCACGAGGCCTTCCTCGGCGCCCCGCCGGAGGTGCTCGGCTCCATCGTCACCTTCGCCTGTGGCCGGACGCGCTCCCTTCGGGCCGCAGCCCGGCAGGACATCCTCGCATACGCCATCGAGCGCCCGCCGCAGGTCGCCCGTCACCGCGAGCGCCCCCATCCCGGCGATGCCGCTCTCATGCGGAAGCTCGAGCAGAGACACACGGAGTACAACCGGAGTCGCTTCGCCGGCCAGCTCGGATCGGTCGCGATGCGCGTCTCCCGGCGGATGAAGAGCCGACTCGGCCACTACAGCCCCGCTCGCGCCCACGATGACCGCGCCGAGATCGTGATCAGCCGACGGCATATCCGCCGCCACGGCTGGCCGGAGGCCCTCCACACCCTCCTCCACGAGATGGTACACCAGTGGCAGGATGAGCACGGCCACGTCATCGACCACGGCCCGACCTTTCGGGCGAAGGCCCGTGCCGTCGGCATCACCCCCTCCGCGAAGCGCCTCCTCGCCACGGGCAAGCGCCCATGCGAGATCGACACCGTCGGCACCGACCAGCCTCGCGAGTTGAAGGTCGCGCAGGATGGGTGAAGCCCGGCTATCTTGAGCGCCATGACCAGCGACTTCTTCGACATCGACAGCGTCCTCTCCGAGGAGGAGCGCGCCGTGCGCGACAGCGTCGGCCGCTTCGTGGATGAGCGCGTGCTGCCGGTGATCGGCAAGGCCTATGTGGACGGCAAGTTTCCGAAGGAGCTGATTCCGGGGATGGCGGAGCTCGGAATGTTCGGCGCCAACCTTCCCGAGGAGTACGGCTGCGCGGGGCTCAACAACGTTGCGTACGGCCTCATCATGCAGGAGCTCGAGCGCGGCGATTCGGGAGTGCGATCGTTCGCGTCGGTACAGGGCGCGCTCGTCATGTATCCGATCTTCGCCTTCGGCACCGAGGAGCAGAAGCGACACTACCTCCCGAAGATGGCGAGCGGAGAGATCATCGGTTGCTTCGGCCTGACCGAGCCCGACTACGGCTCGAACCCGTCGGGCATGATCACCATGGCGCGCAGGGAGGGCGATGGCGGGTACGTGATCAACGGCGCGAAGATGTGGATCACCAATGGATCCACGGCGAAGGTGGCGATCGTGTGGGCGAAGACCGATGACGACAGGAGCGACCGGTCGATCCGCGGCTTCATCGTTCCCACCGATGCGAAGGGTTTCAAGGCCAGGGACCAGAAGGGGAAGCTGTCGCTGCGCGCATCCGATACGAGCGAGCTCGTGCTCGAGGATGTCCGCGTCGGACCAGAGTCGCTCCTCCCGAAGTCGGGCGGCATCAAGAGTCCGCTCCTCTGCCTGACTCAGGCGCGCTACGGTATATCCTGGGGCGCCATCGGCGCCGCGATGGCATGCTACGAGGAAGCGGTCTCGTACTCGAAGACTCGCATCATGTTCGACAAGCCCATTGGCGCGTTCCAGATCCAGCAGGCACGCCTCGCCGACATGCTCACCGAGATCGTGAAGGCACAGCTCCTGTCGCTTCACCTCGGCCGGCTCAAGGACCTCGGTACATTCTCGCCGCAGCAGGTCTCGCTCGCGAAGCGCAATAACGTGGACATCGCGACCAACATCGCGCGTGAGGCACGCAGGCTGCTTGGCGGCAACGGGATCCTCGCCGAGTACGCGTCGATGCGCCACATGGCGAACCTCGAGAGCGTCTACACCTACGAGGGTACGCACGACATCCACACGCTCATTCTCGGTCAGGCGATCACGGGATTCAACGCCTTCTCGTGAGCACGATGCCACGCGGCCGCGCCCTCCCGATCGTTCCCGCGAAGCACCAGCCAGAGCTTCCCATCGACCGGCTCATCCTTCGCGATGCGCCGGATCCGGATGCGGTCCCGATGGACGTCATTTTCGTGGGCGGCGGGCCTGCGGGGCTGGCGGGGGCGATCGAGCTGGCGAAGCTCATCAAGCGGGACAACGACGCCGGCGGCACCCTTGGCGAGATCCAGATCGGCGTGCTGGAGAAGGCGTCCTCGCTCGGAGAGCACTCGCTGTCCGGCGCCGTGGTGAATCCCACCGCGTTCCGCGCGCTCTTTCCGGATGTGCCGCTCGCGGAGCTTCCATTCCGCTCCCCCGTCGACAAGGAGAGCGTCTATCTCCTCACCGGCAAACGCGCGATTCCCCTGCCGACTCCGCCAACGATGCGGAACCACGGTACGCACATCGCGTCGATCTGCGAGATCGTGCGCTGGCTCGGTGAGCGCGCCGACGAGCTTGGGGTCAACATCTTCACCGGCTTTCCGGCCGATGCGCTGCTCGTCGACGGCGATGCGGTGCGCGGTGTTCGTACCACTCCCTCGGGACTCGACCGAACCGGTGCACCCGGAAGCGGGTACGCACCACCGACGGACATCACCGCGCGCGTCACCGTTCTCACGGAGGGAACGCGCGGGACGCTTTCGCAGGCGTACCTCCAGTGGCAGAAGATCGGATCGGAGAACCCGCAGCTCTTCGCGCTGGGCGTGAAGGAGATCTGGGAGACTAAGCGCCCGCTCGACAGGATCGTGCACACGCTCGGGTGGCCGCTGCCCACGAACGCCTTCGGCGGCAGTTTCATGTATCCGCTCGAGACGAACGTCGTCGCGCTCGGCCTCGTCGTGGGGCTCGATTATCACGAGGCGCGTCTCGACGTCCACGAGCTTCTTCAGCGGATGAAGGAGCATCCCTTCTTCAGGAAGCTTCTCCAGGGTGGCGAGATGGTGGAGTGGGGTGCGAAGACCATCCCCGAGGGTGGGTTCTACGCGCTGCCCTCGCGCCGCCATGGCAACGGCGTCATGATCGCAGGGGATTCCGCGGGCTTCGTCGAGGTCGCGTCGCTGAAGGGCATCCACTACGCAATGCATTCGGGGATTCTTGCGGCGCGCACGATCTTCGACGCTCTCAAGCGCGGTGACACATCCGCCGCGTCGCTGAAGGCCTACGACAGGGCGGTGGACAAGAGCTACATCGCGAGCGATCTGCACGCTCGCCGCAACATGCGCCTCGCCTTTCACCGGAGCGGCTTCTTCGTGGGTGGCTTCAAGGCCGCGCTCATGACGCTCACGCGGGGAGTGTTCCCCGGTGGTCGTATCGATGTGGAGCCCGACGCGAGCGTTCAGCGCAACATGGACGCAGTCCCCGGCTTCAAGCCGGATGGGATGCTGACCTTCGCCAAGCTCGATGCCGTGTTCAAGTCGGGCAATGCGACGCGCGACACGATTCCGTCGCACCTCATCGTCGGTGAGGACGTGCCTGCAGAGGTCGCCGAGTTCTACACGCACCTCTGTCCGGCCGGTGTGTACGAGCGCGATGGTGACAAGCTGATCGTCAGTCCGCCCAACTGCATCGATTGCAAGGCAACCGATGTGGTGGGCCCGCGTTGGACTCCCCGGGAAGGTGGCAGCGGCCCCCGATATCGCCGGATGTAGCGCCATCGACCGTGGCTCGGCTATCTTCCATGTGAATTCTTTCACATGGAGTGGGGGAACGTGAAGATCGCCGTATGCATCAAGCGCGTCATCGACATGGAGATGCGCTTCAGGGTGGCGGGGGACGGGGCCTCGATCGACGAGACGGGCGCGAAGTACGACATAAACGACTTCGACATGTATGCGATCGAGGCGGCGCTGCAGCTTCGCGACAAGGCAGGGGGCGGGGAAGTCGCCATCGTCTCGCTCGGGCCCGTGCAGGCCCAGGAGCAGATCCGGAAGGCCCTGAGCATGGGTGCGGATCGCGCTGTGCATCTCGCGGCGGACCGGATTCCCTCCGACGGGCTCGCGATCGCCGAAGCTCTCGCTGCCGAGCTGCGGGATGGCGCGTACGACCTGATCCTTTTCGGAAAGATGTCCATCGACTCGTCGGGCCAGTCCGTCGGCCCGATGGTCGCCGAGCTGCTCGAGCTTCCATTGGTGGCGGCCGTGTCGAAGCTCGATGTCCAGGGTGACCGCGGCACTGCCGGTCGAGTGCTCGAGGGCGCTAGCGAGACCATCGAGTTCCCGCTGCCCGCCGTGCTCACGATCGACGAGGGTCTGAACACCCCACGCCTCCCGAATCTCAAGGGAATCATGGCGGCGAAGAAGAAGCCGCTCGAGACGCGTCCTGCCCGGCTGGGTGAACAGCGCGTGCGCACCACCAGTATCGAGCTCCCCGCCGACCGTCCCCCTGGCCGCATCATCGGCGAGGGTGTGGCAGCGATCCCGGAGCTCATCCGCCTCCTCCAGACCGAAGCGAAGGTTCTCTGATGCCGAATGTGCTCGTGATCGCCGAAGCGCGTGCGGGACAACTCCGCAAGGTTGCCCTGGAGGCGATGACCGCCGGCCGGGCGCTGGCGAGCGAAGCGGGTGGAGAGGTTCACGCGCTCGTGGCCGGTCCCCCGGGCACGGCCGGGCTGGCCCCGCAGCTCGGTGCGCACGGCGCCGATGTCGTTCTGGTTGCCGAGCATGCTGCGCTCGAGAACTACAACGGCGAGGCGCTCACCGCCCTCATCGCCGAACGCACACGCACAGGCGGCTATCGCGTCGTGATCTTCAGCGCATCGGTGCACGGCCGTGAGCTTGCGCCGCGCGTGGCGGCTCGCCTGCGGGCGGCATATGCCTCCGATGTGATCACGGTCGCGCTCGAAGGCGGCTCGCTCGTCGCGCGCCACCCCGTCAACACGGGCAAGCTCACCGCCACGTTGACGACGAGCGCGTCGCCTGCCGTCGTCTCGCTGCGCCCGGGAATGTTCGAGGCGAGCGCGCACGCGGCTGCCGGCCGCGTGGAGCGCATCGAACCGGTGGGTGATCCTTCGGCATCGCGCGTTCGCGTCACCGCGACGCAGCAGGGTAGCAGCGCGAAGCTCGACCTGTCGGAGGCGCCGATCATCGTGAGTGGCGGTCGCGGAATGAAGGCCGCGGAGAATTTCCGGATCGTCGAGGACCTCGCCAATGCACTCGGTCGCGCGGCGGTGGGCTGCACGCGCGCAGTCAGCGACGACGGCTGGCGTCCGCACAGCGACCAGATCGGCCAGACCGGACGGGTGGTGAGTCCCGACCTGTACATCGCGCTCGGGATCTCGGGCGCGGTACAGCACATCGCTGGCATGCGCACCGCCAGGACCATCGTCGCCGTGAACAAGGACCGCGAGGCGCCGATCTTCAAGTTCGCCGACTATGGAATCGTCGGCGATGTGCTCGAGGTCGTGCCGGCGCTGACCGCCGCGGTCAAGGAAGCGCGAAAGGGCCATTAGTACTGCCTAATCGCGAAAACCGAGCGCGCTCTGCAATAGGACGCCCCGGTATCAGTTGCGCGTCTGCTGCATTTCCGGCGACGCAGCGAGCACAAGCGGCCGCGATTAACGCAGACAATCGGGACTTATTGTGTCCGACAGCACAGTTGCGGGGTCCAACTACGCATGAGCCCTGTTACATGTACACGAAACCCGGCCACCCGTTCCCCGACCGCGCACGGACTTTGCCATAGTTGGCGTCGGGCCGGGCGGTAACCGGTCTCGTTCTTCCAAACCTTTGAAACCACAAGAGAGGAATCATGCACAAGTTTCTCGTCACCGCTGGATTGATGGCTGCCGTCGCTGCTCCGCTGCAGGCGCAGATGCCGGGCGAGCCGGTGACCTCCGGTCAGTCGTCGTTCTACCTGAGCCCCTACGCGGGCTACATGTGGTTCGGTGATCTGTTCGAGTTCGCCGATGGAACCGAGTCTTCGCTCGACAACGGTGCGCAGTATGGCGTGCAGGCGGGTGTCAGCTTCACCCCGAACTTCTCGCTCATCGGCAACTTCGGCTACAACAAGTCCTTCTTTACGCTCGAGAACGACGAGTTCGGTACGGGCGCCGCCCGCCGTCAGTCGAGCGACCTCGCCGTCATGTTGTATGACCTGAACCTCCAGTTCCGCCTGCCGTTCATTGCGAACCGCATGGGCTCATGGGCGGCCCCGGTCGGTCAGCTCGGCGTCGGCGGCGTGAAGTATACCTTCGACCGCGACGATGTTTTCTCCAAGGGCGAAACCGACGTTGCGTTCAACCTCGGCATCGGCGCTGACTTCCAGCTCATGAAGGCGCTTGGCGCCCGCATCATGCTCAAGGACTACATCACGTCGCTCGGTTGGAGTGACATCGGCAGCGTCCAGTTCGACGACAACGTCGAGGGCAATGTCGCGCACAACTGGGCGCTCACCTTCGGCCTGAACTTCGGCTTCTAGCAGACCGAAGCAATCAATGAACGGCGCGCGGGGCG
>JBGTMW010000398.1:0-7428 GCA_041743365.1 Gemmatimonadaceae bacterium | reverse complement strand
CCGCCGCTGCGCGATCGAAGGCGTCGACCATGGCGGCTTCGGGAAACTCGCGCGTGACGCGGGCGCGTCCGGCGTTGCCCATCGCGACGCGCTGGCTGTCTCGTGAAAGGAATCCCGCTATGGCGGCGGCTGTCGCGGTGGGGTCGCTGGGGGGCAAGAGGATGCCGGTGATTCCGTCGGCGACGTACCGGCTCATGACCGCCCCGCGATCGGCGATCAACGGGATCCGAAGCGCCATGAGATCGAGGCAGGCAAATGCAGCGGTGTCGGCACTGGCGAGAACCCAGCCTACATCCGCCGCGCGAAAGACCGCAAGCTCGTCATCGCGCTCTCCGAGCTGGGTGACGATCCTCGTGATACCCAGTGCGGCGGAGTGGATTCGAACATCCTCATCATCGGATCCGGGGCCCATCAGGGCGAGGCGGAGCTCGGGGTGCCGCGGCGCGAGCAGGGCCACCGTCCTGAGCACGGTGGCGACCTGACCTCGCGTCGTCCGTGCGTCGGCAACGCAGACGATGAGGCGCGTGGAGCCCGCAGCCTTCAGCGATGACCGCGAGACGGGAACAGTCGTGTCATGAGCGCCGGAATCGATGCCGATGTCGCCCCAGACAGTGTCGAGTGCGCCGAGTCCGGGCGTCGCGGGCGGCTCGTCGGAAAGGCTCGTCCGGAGCGCGCCGCACGCGGCGAGTCTTCGCGCCATCCTCGTCTCACGACCGATCGTGAGCGGCTCGCCGGCTCCGACCCGCCGTATGACGGCACCTCGCTCGGCGAGCCGCAGCGCCGTGGCCGCCGCAAGGTGCTCGCGTTCCGAGTGCACGAAGACGACCTCCACGAATCGCTCATGCATAATGCGCCTCAGCCGGAGACCGCGGCGGAATCCCGGACGACCGGGTACGGGCACGATGTCGTATCCATTCGGGGAGAGACGCTGCTCGACGGCGCTTTCCGGCTGGCAGATGAAAGTCACCTGATAGCCGCGCTGCGCGAGGCCCGTGGCCGCGGCGGCGAAGACGCGGGCGCGCCCGGACCATGCGCGGTCAGACGAATAGAAGAGGGCGCGCACTACACCGCTGCCGGAGCGGTGCGGTCGTCGAACTGGAGCGCATGCAGCCGGGAGTACATGCCGCGCTGCGCAAGGAGCGCCCCGTGCGTGCCACGCTCCACGATCCTGCCGCGATCGAGGACGAGGATCTGGGATGCGCTGATGATGGTGGACAACCGGTGCGCGATCACGAAGACGGTGCGCCCCTCCAGCAGGCGGTCGATCGCCTGCTGAACGAGCCGCTCCGACTCCGTGTCGAGTGCCGACGTCGCCTCATCGAGGATGAGGATCGGTGGATCGGTGAGCAACGCCCGTGCAATGGCGAGCCGCTGGCGCTGACCGCCGGACAGTCTCGTGCCGCGCTCGCCGAGTATGGTGTCGTAGCCTTCCGGGAGCTCGGTGATGAACTGGTGCGCGTTCGCGGCGCGCGCGGCCGCCTCGATCTGCTCCTGGGCGTATCGATCGCCGGCGCCGTACGCGATGTTGCTGCGCACGGTGTCGTTGAACAGCACGGTGTCCTGGCTGACAATGCCGGTGAGGGAGCGGAGGGAATCGAGCCGGTACTCGCGCGTGTCGACACCATCGAGGAGGATCGATCCGCTGGTCGGCTCGTAGAAGCGCGGGATCAGGTCCACCAGCGTGCTCTTCCCCGCACCACTGGGCCCGACGAGCGCGATGACCTCGCCGCGACGCGCGGTGAACGATATGCTCGAGAGAACGGGCTCGCTCTCATAGGAGAAGGTCACGTCGTTGAAGACGATGGAGTCGCGGAAAGCCGGAGCGGTGCGCGTCCCCCGGTCGCTCTGGGCCTCGGTAGGCAGATCGAGGACCTCGAACAGCCTGTCGGCGGCCGCGAGCGAGCTCTGGGCCGTGGTCGGGATCTGGGAAAGCTGCTTCAACGGCTGCAGAAGGCGCGTGACGAAGAGCAGAAAGGTGATGAGATCGGGGCCGCTCATCGTCTGCGCGCCGAACACCTCGCGTGCACCGACGTAGAGCACCAGCATCGCCGCGCACGCCCCCGCGACCTCGGTTATCGGCTGCGAGAGGAGCGCGAGACGGCTGACGCGCACCATCCCCGCCGAGTACCGATCGCTCGCCTCGCGGAATCGCCGCTCCTCGTATCCCTCGGCCCCGGACGACTTGACCAGTCGCACGCCGCTCACCGTCTCCTGGACGACGCTCGTCATGTCGCCGAACTGGTTCCCCAGGCGGCGGTATCGCGCGCGGAGCTTTCGGAGGATCGGCTGGAGAAGGCCGATGACTACCGGCGCGGACAACAGCGCGACGAGGGTGAGGCGCCAGGAGAACATGAGCATGATGGTCAGGTAGGTGACCACCACCGCGACGTTCTGTACGGACTGCGTGACGAGCTGGGTAATGAGCTGCTTGGTCTGCGCCGTGTCGGTGAGGACGCGTGCCATCATCTGCCCGGTCGCGGTGCGAGTGAAGAATCCCAGGGGCAGCCGCTCGAGGTGCGCGTAGACGCCGTTGCGCAGGTCGCGGGTGACGAACTCCTGGAGCCGCGCACCGAACTGGCCCGAGATCCAGACGAACAGGTTCTTGGCGATGACCGTCGCGAGTATGAGCAGGATGATCCGGACCAGCGACTCCATTGGCTCGGTCGGGTCCACGAGCCGGCTGGTCACTTCGTCGAACGCCCGCTTGGCGTCGCTGAGCGCGCCCAGGGAGCCGGTGTTGCCCGGCGTGAGCTCGCGGCCGCCCCCGGAGAGGAGCGTGAGAAACGGCGACAGGAGCGCGAGCGAAGCCCCGTCCAGCAGCGCGGCGACAATGCTCGCGATGATCGTCGCGACCATCCACCACGCATGCGGACGCAGGTATCGAAAGAGCCTGACGTACATCACGCGTCAGCGCCGCGGCGTCAACAGCGCGAGTGGCAGGATGACCTCTTCCGGGGTGACGCCACCATGCAGGAAGGACCCGCGATAGCGGCTCTGGTACTCTCGCAGCTTCGTGGGATAGACGAAAAAGGTGTCGCCCGCGGCGAGAAGGCTATTGGCACCGAGACCGCGCCGCGGCAGTCGAAGGTCGTCCTCGTTGGTGAACAGCAGTCCATACTCGGGCCGCTCGGCCCGGAGGTCCTCGCCGAACTTGTAGCGGAGATTCGCCGTGGCATCGCGTTTCGCGAACACCGTCGCCGGGGTGTTGCAGTGGATGGAGCCGTGATCGCTCGTCAGGAGGACCGGAATCCGCCGACGTGCGGCCTCGGTGAGGAGGTGAAGGAGCGCAGAGCGCTGGAACCACTGCCGGGTGAGCTGCCGCAGCGCAATCTCATCCTTCGCCACCTCGGAGAGGACCGCGGATTCGCTGCGCCCGTGCGTCAGCAGGTCCACGAAGTTGAAGACGAATGCGCTGATGCCCTCGGCAGCGATCGAGCCGGAGAGCCGGCGCTCGAGGTCGGCGGAGTCGTTTGCGCTGGAGATCTTGTCGTAGCGGATCGGCGTGGGCCCGCGCTGCTCGGTGACGTGCGCCTCGAGCAGCTCGCGCTCGTGCGCGTTGAGCGACTCGTCCTCCCGCTCGCCCCACCAGTCCGGGAACCGGGCCGCGATCTCGCCGGGAAAGAGCCCGCTGAACAGCGCGTTCCGGGAGTACGGCGTCGCCGTGGGAAGAATCGAGTAGTAGTGCGTCGTCTCCACCTCGAAGAGCGGGGCTAGCAGCGGCTCGAGGATGAGCCACTGGTCGAGGCGAAGGCAGTCGACGACGATGAAGATGGCGGCCTTGTTCCCGTCCAGGATAGGGAGCAGGAACTCGCTGACGATGTCGATCGAGAGGGGCGGGCGGTCGCCTTCGAGGTCGCGCAGCCAGGCGGGATAGGCGTCGCGCATGTAACGCGCAAACTCCCGGTGCATGTCACTGTAGAGTGCCTGGAGCGAGTCGTACAGCCCCATCTCCCCCGCAGCGGCGAGGTCGATGTCCCACCTCATCAGCTCGGCATAGCGATCGATCCAGCCGCGCCACGTCAGCTCGCGATCGCGCTCCAGCTCCATTGCGCGGAATCTCATGACGAACGAGCGCGCGATCGCCTGCTGCCGGATTCGCGGCCCCTCGAGAATCCGGGTGATGACCGAGAGGACCTGCCGCGGATTGATCGGCTTGACGAGGTAATCCCTTACGTTGGCCCCGAGCGCTTCCCTGAGGATCGCGTCGTCCTCGCTCTTGGTGACCATCACCACCGGCATGTTCGGCGCGAACTCCTGGACCTCGCGGTATGCCTCGAGACCGCGCTTCCCGGGCATCTGCTCGTCGAGCATCATGAGGTCGTACGGTCGGCGCCGGAGCATCTCGACGGCGTCGTCCGCATTCTGCGCCCAGTCGACTTCGTAGCCCTTGTCGCGCAGAAAGATGCGATGGGATTCGAGAAGGTCTGCCTCGTCGTCGACCCAGAGCACTGATTTCGGCGGTAGGGCCATTCATGGAATGTAGGGATGGGTCGGAGGGTGAGCAATCGAGACGAGAGCACGCCGAACGCCGAGTCGATCCATCATCGGACGCTTTCTGCCGCTGGCCGGCATGGGGACGCGCGGACGGGTGGCGGGTGGAACGCTGCGGCCTAGATTGCGCGTGTGATCGGATCTGTTCCGCCCTTCTCGCTCTCGGTCCCCACGTTCCGCTTCAGGGCGCTGGCGATGCTAGCCGGTCGTGCGCCCCTTGGAGGCGAGCGAGAGATGGCGCTCGCCACGCTCGTGGCGGCGCGGCTCGCATGCGGAGTGTCGAAGGCGTTTCCGCTCACGGCCATCGCTCGCCGGAGTCGCGCGGCCGGAGCGCGAGTCTGGTTCTCCACGCTCACGCTCCCCGTCGCAACGCGTGTCCCTCTGGCGAAGCTGGTCGATGCCACCGAGGGCGAGGATCGTGCGGTGGTCGCGGAAACCCTCTCCGACTTCGTAGCGATCGCCTGGCCGCATCTCGACCTCGGCGCCAGGGCGGAAATCGGCGAGCTCGTCACGCAGCTCAAGTCGGGCTGACGCCCGGAAACCGCCGGATGCTTGCTCCGCTCTCGCGAAGCGGCCTATCTTCCACTCATGCCGCGTCGCTCTGACATCTCCCCGCTCGCCCGACTGATGGACCGCGTGGACGCCGTGGCGGATGGCGAGCCACCGATCGACGGCATTCCCACCGGGTTTCCCAGCGTCGACGAGATGCTTGGCGGAGGGCTTCGTCGTGGGGACCTGATCGTCATCGGGGGTGACACGGGCAGCGGAAAATCCGCGCTCGCGCTCGCGATGGCGCTCCGCGTTTCAGGGATGGGGCGCGACACTCTTTTTCTCACGGCGGAGATGGAGGCGGAGCGCGTTCTGGAACGCGCGCTGGCGATCGAGGGCCGGGCACGCATCGATGATCTCCGCGGCGGGACGCTCGACGAGAACTCCAGGGCAAGCGTTGGCGCCGCGGCCGTGAGATTGCGCGACAACGCGCTCCGGGTGGAACGGACGCCGGCACCGGGCACCGCGGAGGTCGTGGCTGAACGGATCGGGGAAGCGACCGGGATTCAGCTCGCGGTGGTCGATCCGCTCCAGGCGCTCGCAGCCGGGGTCAGGCCGCAGGATGAGGAGCTATCGACGGCCGTGCGTCAGCTGAAGACTCTCGCGATGGATCAGCAGATCGCGATCGTGCTCACCGCCAACCTTTCGGGCGTCCACAGGGACCAGAAGGATCAGCGGCCGCACCTCGATGATTTCGGCGCGCTCGGCGCGATTCGCCAGCATGCGGACGTGGTGCTGGGGCTCTTTCGCGAGGAGATATACCAGGCGGGCAACGGCGTCGAGGGCGCGACGGAGCTCATCGTACTCAAGAACCGCAACGGCGCGCTCGGTTACGCCGACCTGTACTTCTACAAGCAGTGGATGCGGTTCGAGGACATGATCGATCCGGACAGGTGAGCTGAAAGCGAAGCGCAGCCAGGGTTCGTCACCCGACGCCATCGCGTTGCCGGCGACTTCCCGCCCGCTGCAGGCTTCGGCGCAGCCCGGGTCGCGCTGGCCGAGTCGGAGTCGACGGGTATATTCAGAGTCAGGTTCACCGGAAGCAGCGTCGAATCCGCACTCGCAGGGAATGCAATGGCCGGTCACAGCAAATGGAAGCAGATCAAGCACTACAAGGCCGCCACTGACGCGAAGCGTGGTGCGCACTTCACGAAGCTGATCCGCGAGATCACGATGGCGGCGAAGCTCGGCGGAGGCGATCCGGCCGGGAACCCGCGGCTCCGCACGGCGATCGATACCGCCAAGGCCGCATCGATGCCGAAGGAGAACATCGAGCGCGCGGTGAAGAAGGGCACGGGCGATCTCGAGGGTGTGAACTACGTGGAGGTCACGTACGAAGGGTACGGCCCCGGTGGCGTCGCGATCCTCATCCACGCGCTCACCGACAACCCGACGCGTACGGTCGCCGATGTGCGGCATCGCCTTTCGCGCGGCGGCGGGAATCTGGGATCCACCAACAGCGTCGCATACATGTTCGAGCGCAAGGGACAGATCTATGTCGAGGCCGGATCAGCGCGCGATCCCGACACTCTGCTCGAGGCCGCGCTCGAGGCGGGCGCCGAGGACTTCGCCACGGAAGGCGAGCAGCACATCATCACGACGGACCCCACGGCGCTTCACGCGGTGAAGACGGGACTCGAGTCGAAGGGGATCGAGGTCAGCGAGGCCGAGATAACATCGATTCCGAAGAGCACGGTCCGCGTGGAGGGAAAGGCGGCGGAGTCGCTCCTCAAGCTGCTAGAGGAGCTCGAGAATCTCGATGACGTGCAGAAGGTCGCCGCCAACTTCGACATGGACATGGCGGAGATGGCGAAAGCGTGAGCACCGCAGCGTGATCGTGCTCGGCGTCGATCCGGGCACCGCCACGACCGGCTACGGCGTGGTGCGAGGCGATGGGTCGGGGCCGTCGGCGCTGATCGAGTGCGGAGTGATTCGCACGAGGCCCCGCGACAGCCTTCCTGTGCGCCTCGCCGAGATCCATGCCGGAATCCGCGAGATCATCGCGCAGCATGGGCCGGACGCGCTCGCGGTGGAGGATGTCTTCTACTCGCGGAACGTGCGCACGACCCTCGTGCTCGGCCACACGCGCGGAGTGATTCTCCTCGCGGGGCAGCAGGCAGGGATCGAGATCCACGAATATCCGCCCGCGGAGATCAAGAAGGCGATCGTCGGCACCGGCGCGGCAACGAAGGATCAGGTCGCGTTCATGGTCATGCGACTGCTGCGCCTCAGGAGCGCTCCCCAGCCGTCGGATGCATCGGACGGCGTCGCGGCCGCGCTCGCGCTCATCATGCGCTCCCGATTCAATGACCGCGTGACCGCAGCGCTGATCGCGGCGGGGGGCGCTCGGCCGCATGCCGACCCCGACCGCGCTGGCCGGGGCCGCGC
>JBGTMW010000397.1:0-15947 GCA_041743365.1 Gemmatimonadaceae bacterium | reverse complement strand
TCTGACCGGCGGGCCGTGCGGCCCGGCTCCGGGGGAGCGCGACGAACCACGTTACCGGCGCCGCGCCGCCTACGTCCATTGGGTATGGCCCCACCCCCAGGGCTCGACACTCCCCGGAGCTGTCGATGCGCCAGGGCGGCGGTCCGGTCGCCTCGATCCCGGGCGACGCCCCCCGAATCCGAGGCCCAAAATGAGCAAAGCCACGAGTGCGTCACCGACCTTCACCAGAACCACCCCGATCGTCGGCCTTCTGCTGACAGTTCTCCTGCTCGCGCTGCACCACTGGTACGGCATCACGAACGGAGAGATCTACCCGAGTTTCATGCTCTTTCTCTTCATGTTCGGAGGGCTGGCCGCCGCCGGGTCGGTCCACCCGCCGCTCTTCTATTCACTCGGCAAGTACGGCCAGCATCTGCCGACGGGCAACAAGGTGATCGCGGCCGCATGCGCGCTCCTGAGCGCCGCTGTGGGAGTCTATGTCCTTTTCCGGGTCTACTAGTGCGCAAGGCAGCGACATTGTTAAACCCGCCCGACGGGAAAACAACAGCGCGATGCCCGACTGGAGCGATGATGGTGGACTCAGGTCGGACCAGATCCGCATGATCCGTTGAAATCCGTTCAATCGTTCTTCCATCGTTGTTGCGGTTGCCGTTGCCAGTGGCTTCGTCGCTGACTGCTATCCGGATCTCGCAATCAGGTCACTAGAACACGATCGCCCCAACCCTGAACAGCTTCCAGGCGCTCGGCCGCAGCTCCTCCGGCTCGGTGCCATCCAGGAAGTATTCGGTGTAGCGCCGCTCCTCTGGTGTGAACTCATCCGCGAGAAGCCCTGTCTCGCGATCGAGCTCGGCGGAGATCACGCCGCCCGGCGGAGTCCACTGGGTCGTCTGCCGGCCATTGTAGAAGCGGCCCATCATGTCGCCCCAGATCGGCGCCGCTACGCCGCCACCGGTTATCGCGCTGGTGATCGTCTTCGGCCGGTCGAAGCCCAGCCACACGCCCGCGACGATGTCTGGAGTCATCCCGATGAACCAGATGTCCGTGTTGTCATTGGTCGTGCCCGTCTTGCCGGCGACCGGTATCTCGGCGGGCAGATAGCGGCGCACCGCGCCCCCGGTTCCGCGATCCACCGCGTCGCGCATCATGTCGCGAACGATGAACGCCACCTCGGGGTCGAGGGCAAGCGCCGAGGCCTCGGGTTGCGGCTCCCACACTGTGCGGCCCTGCCGATCCTCGACGCGAATGACGAGACGCGGACTCACGGCGACGCCGAGGTTTGCGAAGCCGGTATACGCGGCGACGAGATCGAGCGGACGCACGGCGGACGCGCCGATGCTCGTCGAGGGAAAGGGCTGGATCGGCGTGTCGATGCCTAGCCGCTGGGCAACGGCGATGACGGAATCGAGGCTCACGCGAAGCCCCAGGTCCACCGCCACGGTGTTGCGCGATCTCGCCAGCGCCTCGCGCATCGTCATCGGGCCCAGGAAGGTGCCGTCGTAGTTGGCGGGACTGTAGATCGTGCTGTCGTGCAGCATGATCGCGAGCGCGGTGTCCGACAGCACGGCGTTTGCGGGCAGGCTGTCGTTGATCGCAGCCGCGAACACGATCGGCTTGAATGCGGAGCCCGGCTGACGAAGCGCGTCAACCGCCCGGTTGAAGGGAGCCTCGGCGTGGTTCCTTCCGCCCACGAGCGCGCGTACGGCACCCGTTGTCGGATCGACCGCGACGACGGCGCCCTGGAGATAGTCGGTCTGTCCACGGCCGCGCTTCGCGTACGTCATGTGTGCATAGCCCGGCTGCTGCTCCACGCGGTCGAGGCCCTCCACCAGCGCGGCGACGGCGGCTCGCTGAAGCACGGGATCGAGCGTCGTGTGTATGCGATAGCCGCCGTTCATCACGGGAACGCCGCCGCGCTCGGCCTGGATGCGCACCGCGTCGACGAAATAGGACGACGGAGCCGACATCCCCGAGTTCCCGGCGGTTATCACGGGCTCGCGCTTGGCGGCGGCGGCCACCGCGGCGGTGATGTACTTCTCGGCGACCATGCGGTCGAGCACGAGGTTGCGCCGCTCTCGCGCCCTGTCGGGATACCTCACGGGATCATACAGCGCCGGCCCCTTCGGCATCGCGGCGAGTGTCGCGGCCTCCGCGAGCGATACCTGCGTCGCGCTCTTCCCGAAATAGTGGCGCGCCGCCATCTCGATTCCGTGCCAGCCACGACCGAACGAGATCTGGTTGAGGTAAGCCTCCAGAATCTGCTCCTTCGTGTATCGCCTTTCCATCTCGCGAGCCGCGGCCTGTTCGCGCAGCTTGCGATTCACGCTCCGGTCGGTGCGGTCGATGATTTCAGGATGCATGTTCCCGACGAGCTGCTGCGTGATCGTGCTCGCCCCGCGTCCGTCGCCGGTGAGGTGATCCTTGAGCGCGCCGGCGATGCCGATGACGTCCACGCCGTCGTGCTGGTAGAAGCGATGGTCCTCTACCGCGACGAAAGCCTGCGGGAGGTACTTCGGCAGCGTCGCGATCGAGATGCTCGAGCGGAGCTCGCGACCCATCTCACCGATCAGGGAACCATCGCGCGCAAAGACGAGCGAAGCCTGCGGTGGCTGAATGAGGCGCCAGGGCTCCTGCGCCTGCGCGGCCAGTGGCGCAGGCATCAGAAGCATGGACACCGACACCAGACCAGCTGCCAGAAAGTGGCCTGACCGCAACAACCCGGTCGGGGCGCGATGAGCGAGATGAGCTGGGTGTTGGTCGAGCACGGCGTGATCCGATATTTGAATGAGACTGCCTGATCCGGGTGTGGCGCGGCCCTTCACCGGACGATCGCGCGACGCCCGCCTGGGAATATACCCGCACACCCGTTGCCGGTGCCCTGCCGGGGTGGCATGTTTTCGTCGATGCCGCCTCTCGTTGAAATCGCGATCGTTCAGTTCAGGCCCCGAAAGGGTGATTACGCGGGCAATCTCGAGCGACTCGGCGCCATCTTCGGCCAGCTCGACGCGCTCGAGCCGCGCCCGGACGTCGTACACCTCCCCGAGACCGCGCTCACGGGTTACTTCGTGGAAGGCGGTGTTCGCGACCTGGCACTCACGGCAGGCGCGCTCGCGGATGGTCTCGCCCGGATTCATGCAGCGAATGCGACCTCGGGAAAGCCGATCGACCTGATCATCGGCTTCTACGAAGTATTCGAGAACACACTGTTCAACAGCGCGATGTGCGTCACACTCGGTGGCGCGGCGCCGGTCATACAGCACGTGCATCGAAAGGTCTTTCTCCCCACCTACGGGTTGTTCGACGAGGAGCGCTTCGTCGATCGCGGGCGCGAGGTCAGGGCCTTCGACACATCATGGGGACGCGCCGCGATGCTGGTCTGTGAAGACGCGTGGCACAGCCTCACGGGCACGCTCGCCGCGCTCGATGGCGCCCAGATCATTCTTCTATCGGCTGCGGCACCGGCCAGGGGGCCATGGCCCCGCTCCGACGATGTTCCGGGGCCGGCGACGCTCGCTCGGTGGGAGCGGCTCGCCCGGGACATCGCCGAAGAGCACGGCGTGTACGTCGCCCTCGCGCACCTCGTGGGAAACGAGGGTGGCAAGACGTTCGCGGGGGGGTCCATGATCGCGGGGCCTAAGGGCGAGGTCCGTGTACGCGGCCCCCTCTGGGAGGAGGCGATCGTCACGATGACCCTCGACATCGCCGACATCACCCGTGCGCGCGCCGACATGCCGCTGCTCACGGACCTCCAGACGATGCTTCCGCACCTGCTGACGTCGCTCGGCGCGATCGACGCACGGATCCCGGCCGAGCTGGCGTACGATCAGGCGTCGGGTGTCGCGCCGGCGCCGGATCCCACGCGGGCCTCTCCGGCGAAACGAAAGGGCCGCTCGAAGGGATCGGAGCTTCAGGTCGTCCGCCCCGATTCGGGCGATCCAGTCGGACCCCCCGCGCTCGAGATAAATGCGGAGCTCACCGCGGACTGGCTGATCAACTTCATCCGGGAGGAGGTCCATCGGCGGGGCTTCAAGGCCGGCGTCCTGGGTTTGTCCGGGGGCGTCGATTCCGCCGTGACCGCCTTTCTCGCCGCGCGCGCCCTGGGCCCGGAGAACGTGATCGGGCTCCGCCTTCCCTATCGCACCTCGAGCCCCGACAGCCTCGCTCACGCTCAGCTCGTGATCGACGCGCTGGGAATCGTCGGCCGCACGCTCGACATCTCCGCCGCCGTCGACGGCTACCTGACCCAGCAACCCGAGGCGGATGCGACGCGACGCGGCAACATCATGGCGCGCATGCGGATGATCTCGATCTTCGACCTCTCCGCCCGGCACCACGCGATCCCGCTGGGCACGGGCAACAAGACCGAGCGACTCTTCGGCTACTTCACCTGGCACGCCGATGACTCCCCTCCGATCAATCCGATCGGCGACCTGTACAAGACCCAAGTCTGGGCCCTCGCGCGCCATCTGGGCGTTCCGGATGCGATCATCGACAAGCCGGCGTCGGCGGACCTGATCAAGGGGCAGACGGATGAAGGTGACCTGGGAATCAGCTACGCCAAGGCGGACCGGATCCTCAATGCGCTACTCGCCGGCTACTCGCCGGGCGACCTCGATTCAATGGGCTTCGACGCAGGGGAAGTGGAGACGGTGCGCCGGCGGCTGGATGCGACGCACTGGAAGCGGAGGTTGCCGACCGTTGCGATGCTCAGCACGGCTGCGATAGGCGAGTCGTACCTGAGACCCGTGGACTTCTAGGCCGCGAGGCGGCGACAGGGCGTTCGATGACTGGCCATTCAGGTCCCCGGCCCGGTAAATTCAACCCCATGGCCACTCAAGCGCGCTCGTCCCGGCTTCCCGCGGGGCTCTCCCCCGCCGATCTGGTCGCGGCATATCGCAACATGTTGATGTCGCGAAGGCTGGACGACAGGGAGATCCAGCTCAAGCGGCAGAACAGGATCTTCTTCCAGATCTCGGGCGCCGGTCACGAGGCTATCCTGACGGCGGCCGCATTAGCGCTCAAGCCGAAGTACGACTGGTTCTTCCCCTATTACCGCGATCGGGCCCTCTGCCTCCAGCTCGGCGTCACTCCGGCCGAGATGCTGTACGAGGCCGTGGGTGCTGCAAAGGATCCGGCGTCGGGTGGCCGGCAGATGCCCAGCCACTGGGGGCACAAGGAGCTCAACATCGTCTCGTCGTCGTCACCGACGGGCACCCAGTTCCTCCAGGCGGTCGGGTGCGCGGAAGCCTCGATGCGCGCCAAGCTCCTCGAGATCACCGACGGGTTCGAGAGCGACGAAGTGACCTACGTCTCCACCGGGGATGGAACAACCAGCGAGGGAGAGTTCTGGGAGTCGCTGAACTCGGCGTGCAACCTGAAGCTTCCGGTCGTCTACGTCGTCGAGGACAACGGCTACGCCATCTCGGTGCCCGTCGAGGTCAACACGGCTGGCGGGTCGATCTCGAAGCTCGTGCGCTCCTTTCCGGGCCTCCTGGTCGAGGAGGTCGACGGCTGCGACTTCGTGGCCAGCTACGAGGTCATGAAGAAGGCCGTAGCGTACGCCCGGAAGCGGAAGGGGCCGGCGCTCGTCCATGCGAAGGTGATTCGACCGTACTCGCACTCCCTGTCGGACGACGAGGTCATGTACCGTCCGCAGGAGGAGCGCGACGCCGACGCCGTGCGCGACCCGATCACCGTGTTTCCGCGCTGGCTGATCGAGGAAGGCCACGCCGACGAAGCGGAGCTCAAGCGCATTCAGGAAGAGGTGGACGCGGAGATCCTGGCCGCGACCGATGATGCCCTGGCGCAGCCGCAACCCGACGCGAGCACCGTCGATTTTGCGGTCTATTCCCCCGACGTGGATCCGACGAGCGAGCAGTTCGACACCGAGGACGATCCGCAGTTCGCGGGGAACGAGACGACGATGGTGGACCTGCTCAACGCGTGCATGAAGGATGAGATGCGCCGCGATGAGCGCATCCTCGTCTTCGGAGAGGACGTCGCCGACGTCTCGCGCGAGCAGCACCTGGGCAAGGTCAAGGGCAAGGGCGGCGTGTTCAAGGTGACGTGGGGGCTCCAGAAGGAGTTCGGCGGCGTGCGCGTGTTCAACTCACCACTCGCCGAGGCCAACATTACCGGGCGCGCGATCGGTCTCGCCGCCCGGGGCTTCAAGCCGGTGGTGGAGATCCAGTTCTTCGACTACATCTGGCCCGCGTACATGCAGATTCGCGACGAGCTCGCGACGATGCGCTGGCGTTCGAACAACGCCTTCTCCACGCCGGTGGTGATCCGTACGACCTACGGCGGCTACATCCGCGGCGCGATCTACCACTCGCAGACGGGCGCATCGATCTTTACCCACTGTCCGGGGCTGCGGGTGGTGTGCCCCTCGAATGCGCTCGATGCGAACGGGCTGCTCCGCACCGCGATCCGATGCGACGACCCGGTGATCTTCCTCGAGCACAAGCATCTCTACCGGCAGACGTACAACAAGGGGAAGTATCCGGGCCCGAACTTCATGATTCCCTTCGGGAAGGCCCGGGTGGTTCGCGAGGGCGCGGATGTCACCGTCGTCACCTACGGCGCGACGGTTCAGCGGGCGCTCGTTGCGGCGAACAACATCGCCGATCAGGGTATCAACGTCGAGGTGATCGACCTTCGAACCCTCTCGCCGTGGGACCGCGAGACGGTATTCGCTTCGGTGAGGAAGACGTCGCGCGTGATCGTGGCATACGAGGATTCGATCTCGTGGGGTTACGGCGCCGAGATCGCCGCGGTCATCGCCGACGAATGTTTTGCCTGGCTCGACGCGCCGGTGAAGCGGGTCGCATCGACGGATACGTTCGTCGGCTACGCACCTCAGCTGGAGGATGCGATCCTGCCGCAGGTGGAGGATTTCACCAGGGCGTATTTCGAGATAGCGAAGTTCTAGTTGGGTAAGCGGAAAACGAAGTGAACAGTCGCCAGCGGTCAGTCGACAGTAGGCGGGAGACGCGTGCCACCTTGAATCCTCAGGTGGCCGGACGACTGTACACTGACCACTGTTGACTGTTCACTCCGTTTTCCGCTCACGGTGCCCGGAAAGCGCATGCCCCGCCAGTGAGGACCAGCTCGCCCGGCAGCCGCATCTCGCAGGTCGATACCAGCTGGTTTCTGCGATTGTAGTCCTGTTCGGCGCGCTCGACCTCTGCGAGCTTCCTGAAGAGGGCAGACGAATCGGTGGTCAGGGGGCAGTACGGCAGGTAGTAGCGGGGACCACCACAGGCGCGGCTTCCCACCGGCGCCGACCGGCACTGGCTCGCCGAGGTGCAACCATCGACCTTCGCGAGCGCCACGGCCTCCCGCTCGAGCCGTCGAATCAGGGGATCAGTCGCCGTGTCGACGCCAACCTGCCGCTGAATCGGCGTCTCGGTATCGTTTTTGGCCGGGTCGTCGGACGTCGGCTTCACGCAGGCGAGCGCCACGCAAACGGCCATCAAACAGGCGCCAAGGCGAATGTGGTGCATGATCACTCCTGTTGCGTCGAAGGTATGCGACTACGACCCCTGCAGGGCGGCTCCCGGTCGCCCGGCTCCTGCAGCCGAGCACTTCGGTCCACCTGTAGCGGCGGACTGCACGACTCCGGCCATCCGACGGTGAAGACTGACCCGCACCTCACGGTCTGATCCCGCCTTCGCGGGTTCCGCCGGCACCCTCCCGCTCGAACAGGATGCGCCCACCCACGACCGTCATGAGCACCTGGGCATCCCGGATCGTCTCGGGCTGGATGCGCGTGAGGTCGCGGTCGAGAAGGACGAAGTCGGCGAGCTTTCCGCGCATCAGCGAGCCCTTCTCGGACTCCTCGAACGAGGCGTAGGCGCCTTCGACCGTGTACGCGGCAAGCGCCTCCTCAACCGTGATGCGCTGCTCCGGAATCCAGCCCTGCGCGTTCCGGTCGTCGAGGGTGCGCCGGGTCACGGCAGCATAAATCCCTTCGAGAGGCGTCGGCGGTGCGACGAACCAGTCGCTGCCGAACGCGACCCGCGCATCGGCGTCGAGCAGGGACCGGAATGCGTACGTCGTCTTTGCGCGCTCGTGCCCGATGACGCGCTCCGCCCACCGTCCGTCGTCGATCGCATGATAGGGCTGCATGCTCGCGATCACGCCGAGCTCGGCGAACCTCGGGATGTCGGCCGGCGCAATGTGCTGCGCGTGCTCGATCCTGAACCGGCGGTCGCGCGGACCGTTCTCGCGCGCCGCGTCGCGGAAGATGTCGAGCTGAAGTCGGATGGCCCGATCACCGATCGCATGCACGAGGACATGGAGGCCGGCCGCGTCCGCCCCCGTGGTCCAGCGGCGCAAGTCGTCCGGAGTGCTGACCAGGAGCCCGCTGTCAGTTGGAGCATCGGTGAACGGCTCGAGAAACGCCGCCGTGTGTGAACCGAGCGACCCGTCGACGAAAGCCTTGAGGCCTCCGATCCGCAGCCATTCATCGCCCCGTCCGCGCGCAGCGACCGTGTCGCGAAGTCGCTGCCAGGAGGCGAGCGGGACGGCGGCGTAGATGCGTGTCCGCAGCCTTCCGTCGCGATGTGCACGCTCGAACACGGCGAGATCCGCCCAGCTCCCCATGTTGTGCACGCTGGTGACCCCTCGTGCGAGCACATGGGTCATCGCGGCATCGAGCGCACGATCCGCCATCTCGTCCGTCGCGGAAGGCTCGGCTCGCGACACGAGCGACATCGCGTTGTCCTTGAGGACTCCAGTGGGCTCGCCGCGATCATCGCGCACGATGGTTCCTCCCTCGACCTCCGCCGTCTCGCGAGTGACGCCGGCGGCGCGCAGTGCAAGGGTGTTGGCGAGACGCATGTGTCCGTCGAGCCTGTTGATCCAGACCGGATTGTTCGGCGTGACCGAGTCGATCCACTCCTTCCTGGGCAGCTCGCCGCCCCACTGCTCGTGATCCCAATCGCCCGCAGTTATCCAGGCGCCGCGGGGTGCGGTCGCGGCGAAGGCCTTGATCCGCGCAATGAACTCCTCGGGCGTTCTCGCGTCGCGGAGCTGCACGGAGGCCAATCCGAACCCGCCATCCACGAAGTGGATGTGGCTGTCGATGAAGCCGGGTACCAGCATCTTCCCCTGTCCATCGATGACCCGCGCGCCTTGAGGAGTGGACTTGCGGATGGCCGCGCTCGCGCCGACCGCGGCGATCCGGTCGCCCGCGACGGCGATCGCATCGGCCCAGGGATTTCGTGGATCTCCCGTCCACGCGCGAACGTTCACGATGGCGAGGGAGATGGGCTCGGCGGGTGGCGGAGGTGACATGCGGCATCCGGTCAGCAGGAAGCCCGCGATCAGGGCGGATCGACGGGACAGAACTTTCGAGCGCATCGTCGGCACGGAGGTTTGGGGGACCCGGGATGACCGCCGATGTTACAGACCCGGGTGTGCGTGATGCAACAGGCTCGTCCGGCAGGATTGATGCGACCCGCTTGACTCGCGGGCAACGAAGTGGCCATCATCCTTCCACAGTGGGGAGTAGCCTACTGGGCCCGCCGTTCGGAGCGGCCACCCAGTCGGGCCGATCGTCAAGTCGGGGTGCCTGCGCATCCCCGGTCGGCCGAACGCGAAGGCGAGACCACTACGTCACGCGAGTGCCGTAGGGTCTCGCCTTTCTGCTGCCCGCCATTCGTCATCCGAGGTTTCGTGGCGACAAATATCTGGTTCTGGATCCTGTTCAACGCCTTCGTCCTCGGGATGCTCGCGCTCGACCTTGGCGTCTTTCACCGGCATGCGCACGTCATCCGCGCCAGGGAAGCCGCGATCTGGACCGCGGTGTGGGTGTCGCTGGCCCTCACGTTCGCGCTCGGCCTGTACATCTGGGAGGGATCGCAGGTCGCGCTGACGTTCCTCACGGGGTACGTCATCGAGGAGTCGCTCAGTGTAGACAACATCTTCGTCATCGTGATGATCTTCTCGTACTTCGGCGTCCCGCAGCAGTACCAGCATCGGGTGCTGTTCTGGGGGATCGTCGGTGCGCTGGTCATGCGAGGAACGTTCATCGGCCTGGGCGCCCTTTTGCTCCAGCGCTTCGAGTGGATCATCTACCTTTTCGGAGCGCTGCTGATCGTCACCGGGGTGAGGATGGCGATCAGGCACGATGAGACGTTCGATGCCGAGAAGAATCCGGTGTACCGGCTCGCGAAGCGATCGCTTCCGTTCACGACCGAATACGACGGACAGAAGTTCTTCACGATGCAGAACGGCCGGCGTGTGGCAACGCCGCTGTTCCTGGTGCTGCTGATGGTGGAATTCACGGATCTCATCTTCGCGGTGGACTCGATTCCGGCCATATTCGCGGTGACGCGTGATCCGTTCCTTGTCTACACGTCGAACATCTTCGCCATTCTCGGCCTTCGCTCACTGTACTTCCTGCTCGCGGGCGTGGTCGGGAAGTTCCACCTGCTGAAGTACGGCCTCGCCGTGATCCTCGTGTTCGTGGGGATCAAGATGGTGAGCATCGAGTTCTTCCACGTGCCGATCCTGGTGTCGCTCGGCGTGATCGTCGGGGTGCTGACGACGTCGATCGTGGCATCGCTCCTGATACCCGCACCGAAGGTGGCGGAGGTCGAAGGGACGACGGGATCGATATTCGGGACGCTGCCGGGCGACGGTAACCAGGGCGGTCCCGGTACCTAGGGCCCTCGCCGGCGGATCAGCCGCGTCGCTCCACCGCGTCGCGAATGTCGAGAAGTATCTCGAAGTACAGCTGTTCACGACGATAGGCGAAATCGAGCGTCGTCATCTGGCTCTGATCGCCGCCGGCCTTGGCACGCTCGAACCCCTCGCGGTACATGTCTTCGAGGTTGGTGAGGATGCGTTCGCGGGAGCGGGACATGCGGGTCCTCTCGATTGCTCTGGGTGTGAGGCGCGGCGGATCGTCGGTGGCCGGTTCCACTTGCTCGGGCGCGCCATGGAGCAGGAACCGCTTGGCGGCGCCGAACATCAACCGGCGGGGATCCAGGGGATTCACCATGAAGCGTGATCTCGTCTTCGCGCGCGATGAGTTCCGGTGTGTCTACTGCGGCGGGAGCTTCCCGACGGAGGAGCTCACCGTGGATCACGTGCAGGCGCGAGTCCGTGGCGGCGACCGGTCCGGGGGCAACTTAGTGACGGCGTGCACTGGGTGCAACGTACTGAAGGGGCATCGCAGGCTGAGCGAGTTTCTGGCCGAGTCGATGGTCGCACGGGAGAATTTCTTCAGGTACGCGCGGTTCGTCTGGCCGAGGCACCTGCGGGCGGTGGAGGAGGAGATCGCGGCGAGACAGAGGAAGGGGAGTGAGCGGGAAACGGAGTGAACGGTCGACAGTGATCAGGGGTCAGTATTCAGGCGAGCAAGCATCGCGCGTGCGGATGACTGAGGACTGTCGGCTGACGACTGTCAACTCCGTTTCCCGCTCCCGTTCCCTCCCTTGAGTTCGCTTCCCTGGTCCACTAGATTTCCCTTCGTTGAAGGGGAGTAGCCACGCGGGAACGAAAGCCCGCGCGGCCGAATCGTCAGGACTGCGTCGGGGAGGTTGCCGGCGCACGGTTCGGTCGGGATCGCAATCGATCAGGCGAGACCTTCGCGGAGGCCGGCGTTGTGCCGGCCGCGCGGGGGCTCGCCTTTCGCGCATTCTGGAATCACGGAGGAGGGGTCAATGAACAACGTCAAGGTGTTCGGGTTGATGGCGGGGCTCACGGCGCTGCTGGGGATGCTCGGCATGGCATTCGGGGGTAGCTCCGGAATGATCACCATGCTGCTCGTCGCGGGCGCCATGAATTTCTTCATGTACTACTCGTCGGCGAAGATGGTGCTGCGCATGTACCGCGCGCAGGTGGTCACCGCGGCTGAGGCTCCGGAGCTGTACGAGATGGTGGACCGTCTGCGAAAGCGCGCAGGACTGCCGATGCCTACGGTAGCGATCGCGCCCCACGAGCAGCCGAATGCATTCGCCACCGGCCGCAACCCGGAGAATGCGGTCGTGTGTGTGACGGCGGGAATCATGCGCCTCGTCTCTCGCGAGGAGCTCGAGGGCGTCATAGCTCACGAGCTGGCTCACATCAAGAACCGCGACATGCTGCTCCAGACGATAGCGGCGACCATGGCCGCCGCCATCAGCAACTTCGCGTTCATCGGCATGTTCATGGGCGGCAACGACGAGGATGGTGGCAATCCGGTCGCAGGACTGCTGACAATGCTGCTTGCCCCGATCGCTGCGACGCTGATCCAGACCGCGATCAGCCGCCAGAGAGAGTTCAAGGCAGACGCCGTCGGCGCCGAGATCTGCGGCCGTCCGCTGGCGCTTGCGGGTGCCCTCACAAAGCTCGATGCGGCGGCGCGCAGGATCCCGATGCAGGTCGCTCCCGCTGCGGCCCCGCTCGCACAGGTCAATCCGCTGTCGGCTTTCAATGGCGGGATAGGGAAGCTGTTCTCGACGCATCCCCCGACTGAAGAGCGAGTAGCGCGGCTCTCCGCGATGCGCATCGCGGCCTGATTCAGCCGACTCACGGTTCGATGAACGAACGGGGGCGCCGAACACGGCGTCCCCGTTCGTTCGCCTCGCTGCGCTTGACGCGTTGCGGCCCGAACAGGAGTCCCTCGCGCTCGAGCAGTGAGGCGAACTGCGCATAGAGCGCCCGTCCGCGCCGATCGGGTGAGCAGAACCCGCCCACGCAGACGAGAACATGGGGGCGATACCGTTCCACCAGAGGTGAGCGCATGACAAGCCGGGTTCACAGCGTGCCGGGCCCTTCGACACTATCTTGTGCAGCATGTCACTCCAGGCCACCCTGGTCGGCGATCTCGCGGTAACGACCTGCAATCCGCGGAACGCGACCCGCCCGCCGATCCTCTTCATCCATGGCATCATGGGAGGCCCGTGGTACTTCGAGGGGTACCAGCGTTTCTTCTCCGAGCGCGGATACCCGAACCATGCCGTGACCCTGCGGGGCAGGCCAGGCACTCGCGCGGTGCGCGATCCGGGGCGGGTCTCGATCGAGGAGTTCGTGACGGATGCCCGGGACGTGGCCCGCTCGCTCGGACGCCCGATCATCGTGGGGCACTCGATGGGCGGCCTGATCGCACAGCGACTGGCAGAGGAGGACATCAGCGACATCGTCGTGCTGCTCGCGGCCGCGCCGCCAGCCGGAATCAGCCTCACCACGCCACGACTGGCGATGAAGCAGATCAAGCATCTCGGAACGCTGCTGCGACTGCGCCCGCTCCGATCGAGCCGATCGGACAGCGATGAGCTGATCTTCAATCGCATGCCCGCCGGGACTCGTGCGGAGCTGCACGCCCAGCTGCTTCCAGACAGCGGACTCGCGGCGCGGGAGATGGCCCTGGGCACCGTACGGGTGGACGAGCGGAAGGTGCGCTGCGACCTCCTGATCGCATCGGGGCTGGACGATCGCTTCATCGCCCCCCGCGTGGCCCGGCAGCTGGCGAAGAAGTACGGCGCGCCGTGCTGGCAGTATCCGGGGAATGCCCATTTCCTTCCAATGGAGCCGGGGTGGGAGCGGATCGCCGGCGACATCGAGTCGTGGATCGGTCGGCGCCTCGATCAGTCGTCGTCGTTGTCGCCCGGGGGAGCCACGTAACGGTAGGCTGAGGCCGGCTTCCGACACCAGCTTCCTGAGCGACTTGTGCACCGAGTCCGCGCCTTGCTTCGAGCACGACTTCCCCGAGGTGCAGACGAAGACGTGATGCCTGTACTGACCCATTCGTCCAAACCTACCCGACGCGCACGACCCAGCCCATGCCCACGACCGACGAGTTCGACCACATGGACATTCGAGTCGGAACGATCCTGCGCGCGGATCCGTTTCCGGAGGCGAAGAAGCCGGCCCTGCGGCTCCTGATCGATTTCGGCCCGGAGCTGGGCCTCAAGCGATCGAGCGCCCAGGTGACGGTGCACTATGCGCCGTCGCAGCTGGAAGGGCGGCAGGTGGTGGCGGTGGTGAATATCGGGGAGCGCCGGATAGCCGGCTTCGTCAGCCAGGTGCTCGTGCTCGGGGCCCTGCCGCAACCGCACGAGATAGTACTCCTCGCCGTGGATCACGCAGTGCCGAACGGCACGAGGGTGGGCTGACGTGCTCGTGTGAACCCAAAGGCGCCGCGGAGCGTTAATATCCGAACGTACGGCCAGAAAGGAGAAACCATGGCGGCTACAGGCAGGTTGGCGGAACGTCAGCCACAGATCGAGAAGAAGGGCTACGCGCATCCGGAGACACTGGTCACGACCGAGTGGCTCGCCGCGAACATCGACGACCCGACGCTGCGCATCCTCGAGAGCGATGAGGACGTGCTGCTGTACGACATCGCGCACATTCCGGGTGCACAGAAGGTCGACTGGCATGCGGACCTCAATGACCCGGTGGTGCGCGACTATGTTTCGCGCGCGCAGTTCCAGGAGCTGCTGCGTTCCCTCGGGATCGACGAGTCCACCACCGTAATCTTCTACGGAGACAGGAACAACTGGTGGGCCACGTACGCCTTCTGGGTGTTCCAGCTCTTCGGATTCACGAACGCACGCATTCTCGACGGCGGGCGGATGAAGTGGGAGTCCGAGAATAGACCGATGGTCACGGACGTGCCGAAGTTCGCGCGCACGAAGTACAATGCGCCGGAACGTTCCGACGAGCGCATTCGCGCCTTCTATCACCACGTGCGCGCGCACATCAGCTCGGAGCGGCCGCTGGTGGATGTTCGATCACCCCAGGAATTCACCGGCGAGCGACTGCACATGCCGGATTACCCTCAGGAAGGAGCGATGCGGGGCGGACACATCCCCGGCGCGCGAAGCGTCCCCTGGGCTCGTGCGGCGAATCCGGATGGAACCTTCAAGTCGGCCGATGAGCTGAGGGCGATTTACGAGGGCGAGCAGCGGCTCAAGCCGAACGACGACATCATCGCCTATTGCCGCATCGGCGAGCGGTCGTCGCACAGCTGGTTCGTGCTCACCTATCTCCTCGGCTACGACCGCGTCCGCAACTACGACGGCAGCTGGACGGAGTGGGGTAACACCGTGCGCGCGCCGATCGAGAAGGGCACCGGAGCGAAATCGTGAGTGCACCGGGCGCGGCCGGCGCTCGGCCCGCGACCGGGCCGAGGCCTCCCAATCGAGTGAAGGTGACCGGGGCCGGCGGCGAGCGCTTCGACACAGGTCGCCCGGGCGGAGCTGTGGCGCGCCTGGACGGGACGGGGGAAACCGGTCAGGGACCGGTGGATGCGGTGCTCAGCGCTCTCGCGAGCTGCGTATCGATCGATGTCGTGGAGATCCTCGCGAAGCGCCGAACGCCGGTGAGCTCGCTCACCGCTGACGTTCTCGGCGAGCGGGTCGAGACGACGCCGCGGCGACTACGCCACGTCACGCTCGACTTTCACATCACCGGCGAGGGCATCGAGCGCGTGCACGCCGAGCGGGCGATCGACCTCGCGATCACGAAGTACTGCTCCGTGAGGGACTCGCTGGCGAAGGACATCGCTATCGAGTGGAGCCTCACGCTGGGCTGAGCTACTCCGGTGGTGGACGACCGCCCGGCCCCTGGCCGCCTCGTCCGCCCTGGCCCTGCGGGGCAAGGGGATTCCTGATGCGAGGCGGAACCTTCGCCCACTGTTCGGGAGTCAGGATCTTCTCAATGGACTCGAGCGTCGCGGCGAAGTCGGCGGTCGACCGTGCCAGCTGCGGGCGAAGCTGCTGGAACACCGCTCCCGGGTTTGCGTTTCCTGCCGCCTGGACCTGGGCCGCCACCGTCGTCGCGACGGAGTCGTTCCGCAGCCGGAGCGCGTCGCCGATCGGACGAAGCAGAGCCAGCTGCTCCTCGGTGAGCTGGAGCGTGTCCTTCAGCGCGATGACCTGATCCACCGGATTGGGGAGCATGCGCCGCACGGCAGCGTTGATGTCGAAGACGTTGCCCCGACCTCCGCGCCC
>JBGTMW010000396.1:0-6903 GCA_041743365.1 Gemmatimonadaceae bacterium | reverse complement strand
CAGGGCTTGGCGGCGCGCGGCGCAGGAAGGGCAAGCGCGGCAACGTCGACCAGGAAGCGGTAACCGCGAACATCTCCAAGACCATGACCGCCCTGCGCGGCCCGGGAGCGCGGCGCGGTGGTCGGAGAACGTTCGAGGACGGCACTTCCCGCGAGGAGGTCGAGGCACAGCGCGTAGCCGATATCGAGCGCGAGAAGAAGACCGTCCGCGTGAACGAGTTCATCACGGTGAGCGAGCTCGCCGAGATCCTGAAGGTGCCGGCAACCCAGATCGTGTCGTTTGCCTTCAAGAACCTCGGGCTCATGGTCACGATCAACCAGCGGATGGATTTCGACCAGATAGAGCTCATCGCCAGCGAGTTCGGCTTCCAGGCCGTGCGCGAAGAGGAGTACGCAGCCTCCGCCGTCGAGGAGCAGGTCGAGAAGGATGAGGACCTGGAGTTCCGTCCTCCGGTCGTCACGATCATGGGTCACGTCGACCATGGAAAGACATCGCTGCTCGACTACATCCGGAAGGCGACTGTCGTGGCGGGTGAGGCCGGGGGCATCACGCAGCACATCGGCGCGTACCATGTGACACTGCCGTCGAAGAAGGAGATCACCTTCCTCGATACGCCAGGCCACGAGGCATTCACCGCGATGCGTGCCCGCGGCGCACAGGTCACCGACATCGTCGTGCTGGTGGTCGCCGCCGACGACCAGGTGATGCCGCAGACGATAGAGGCGATCTCACACGCGAAGAACGCGGGCGTCCCGCTCGTGGTTGCTATCAACAAGGTCGACCTTCCCTCGGCGAACCCGATGAAGGTCCGACAGGATCTGCTGCAGCACGGTGTCGTGCTCGAGGAATTCGGCGGTACGACGCTGGCTACCGAGATCTCGGCCAAGAAGGGCACCAACATCGAGAGCCTTCTCGAGCAGATCCTGCTCCAGGCGGAGATCCTGGATCTCAAGGCGAACCCGAACCGTCGCGCCACCGGAAGCGTGGTGGAAGCACAGCTCGATCCGGGGAAGGGACCTGTCGCGACGGTGCTCGTGCAACAGGGCACGCTCAGGGTGGGCGACGATTTCATCTGCGGCATGTTCTCCGGCCGCGTGCGCGCCTTGCTCGATGAGCGCGGCAAGGCGGTCAAGGCCGCAGGTCCGGCAATTCCGGTGCAGGTCCTGGGGATGGCAGGCGTACCCACGGCGGGCGATCAGTTCATCGTCGTCGAGGATGCGACCGAATCGCGTGAGATCGCGCAGCGCCGCCAGAGGCTGCACCGCGAGGCGCACAGCCGCCGCACGACGAAGGGCGTCGTGTCGCTCGAGGACTTCATGTCCCAGGCGGCAGCCGGCCAGAAGCGGACACTGCGCATCGTCATCAAGGCGGATCAGGGCGGCCCGGCCGAAGCGCTCGCGGATGCCCTGGCTCAGCTCTCGAACGAGGAGGTCTCGGTCGAGGTGATCCACCGTGGCGTCGGTGCGGTCACCGAGAGCGACATCCTGCTCGCGCGCGCGTCCGGCGCGATCATCGTCGGATTCCACGTGCGTCCCGACAACAACGCCCGCGCCGCCGCCGAGCGGGAGGGCGTGGACATCAAGCTGTACCGCATCATCTACGAGGCCGTCGCCGATGTGCGAGCGGCCCTCGAGGGGCTGCTGCGGCCGGAAGAGCGCGAAGTCCGCTACGGCGAAGCCGAGGTCCGCGAGACCTTCAAGGTCCCGAAGATCGGCATGATCGCCGGCTGCTTCGTTCGGAGCGGAATCATCAATCGCCAGGGTCGTGTTCGCCTGGTAAGAGACGGCGTACAGGTGTATGAAGGCACCATCGGATCGCTCCGCCGCTTCAAGGACGACGTTCGCGAGGTGCGCGAAGGGTTCGAGTGCGGAATCGGCATCGAGAACTTCAACGACATCAAGGTCGGCGATGTGATCGAGTGCTACCGCACCGAGGAAGTGGCGCGGACGCTTCAGTCGACCGAGCAGGCCGGCCGGTAGGCGGCGGGAGCAGGCGCAATCATGCCCCCCACGAACAGGCGGCCTGACCGCGTCGCGGAAGCGATTCGAGAGGAGGTCGCGAGCTTCCTCGCCGACGGTGCCAAGGATCCGCGCGTCACGGGTCTCGTGACGGTCACGGGAGTGGACCTGACGCGCGATCTCCGGCACGCGAAGGTATTCGTCAGCGTCCTCGGCAGCGATTCAGAGCGCAAGGAGACCTTCGAGGGACTCGCCAGCATCGCGAGCCACCTCAAGATCCACGTGGGGCGCGCGCTCCGCCTCCGTGTCGCGCCCGATATCGAGTTCAAGGCCGACGACTCCATTGCGCGTGCAGCGAGGATCGAGACCCTTCTCGCGCAGATCAAGGATGGAAAGGTCCCGAACGAGGAGCCCCCTGATTGAGGGTGTGCTCCTGCTCGACAAGCCCGCCGGGTTCACATCGCACGACGCCATCGCGCGCGCGCGCCGTGTGCTCGGCGTTCGTCGCATCGGACACATGGGGACGCTCGACCCGTTCGCGACCGGCCTGCTGGTCCTGCTCGTCGGGCGGATAACCCGCCTCGCCCCGTATATCGTGGGGGACCCGAAGGTGTACGAAGCGACGATCCGTTTCGGCGCGGAGACGAGCACCGACGATTTGACGGGGACGGTCACCGCGACGGCGCCGCTTCCCTCCCGGGATGCCGTGGAAGCGGCCATCCCCTCGCTCACGGGAACGATCGAGCAGCAGCCACCGGCCTACTCCGCCAAGAAGGTGAACGGCGTGCGCGCGTATGATGCAGCACGGCGCGGCATCCCACTGGAGCTCGCGGACTCTACGGTGTTGGTCCACCGGTGGGAGATCCGCGGCTGGCGGGATGAATCGGCGCTCGACGTCTCGATTGTCTGCGGGGGCGGCACCTACATTCGGTCGCTCGCGCGCGATCTCGGTCGGCTCGCCGGAAGCGCCGCGCACCTCGAGTCGCTTCGCCGCGCGCGAAGCGGCCCGTTCTCCGTGAGCGATGCTCTGGCCCTCGACTCGCTCGCTCCCGACGTGACCCTTCGCTCCGGGCTGGAAGGGCTGGCCGGGATTCCTGCCCTCCCAGTGACGCCGGCACAGCGAGCCCGCATCGCCCGGGGCCAGTCCATCGATGCGGACGATTCCGATACGCCTGATGCATCGTGCCGGCGCGCAGTGCTCATAGGCGGCGATCAGGAGATCCTTGCCCTCGCCGAACGCCGGGAGTCATCGTGGGCCCCGAAAGTGGTTCTCATCGATGCGTGATGCCGCCGGCCCGAGCGACGCCTCGGGGCTCCCGCCGAACGTCCGTGAAACCGTGGTTACCGTGGGCACCTTCGACGGGGTCCATCTCGGCCACCGCGATGTTCTCGCGCGGGTCGTGGCACGCTCACGGGAGACCGGGCTGGCGTCTGTGCTCGTCACTTTCGAGCCGCACCCCCTCGAGGTCGTCAATCCGACCGCCGCCCCTCCCTTGCTCACCGTCGGCGAGGAAAAGCTCGAGCTGCTCGCCGAGAGCGGGATCGACTATGTACTCGTTGTACCCTTCACTCCTGAGCTGTCGCGACATGATCCCGGGCAGTTCATCGATGTCGTGCTGCGCGGCCGGGCACGAATGTCCGAACTCCTCATCGGCTACGACCATGGCTTCGGCCGCGGAAGGATGGGCGATGTCGAGGTTCTTCATGCCCTGGGCGCGGAGAGAGGCTTCAGGGTCGAGGTCGTGCCTCCATTCACTGTGGGCGACGGTCGGCCGGTCTCGTCCACATCCATCCGCAGGGCAGTGGCTGGCGGGGATCTTCATCGCGCGGCTACCGCGCTGGGCCGCTTCTACTCCGTTGGTGGCCGGGTTCGCCAGGGCGATCAGCGGGGACGACTCCTCGGCTTTCCGACGATCAACCTTCCGCTGCCATCGCCGCGGAAGCTGCTACCCCCCGAGGGGGTGTATGCCGTTCGGGTCCAGACCCCGGCAGGACCGTACGGCGGGATGATGAATCTCGGGCCGCGGCCGACGTTCGCGGACCTCTCCGTCTCGCTCGAGGTACATCTCTTCGATGCCCGGGTCAGCCTCTACGGCGCTCACGTGCGTATCGAGTTCGTGGCGCGTCTGCGCGACACGATGCGATTTCCCGACGCCGCTGCACTCATCGCGCAGCTGGAGGCCGACGAGGGTGCGGCGCGCCGCGCGTTGACTCTCCCCAGCGTTTCCCCTAACGTTCCTAGCTCTCCCACAACGCTTACCTCCGCTCGGTAGTCATGTTCACGATTCGCAACAGGCTGCTTCTCATCGGCGCGCTCCTGATCGCATCGGTCTGGGCGCTCTTCCCCCGCGGTGTCACGGTGCGGCACGAAGCGCCGGATGGAGCGGTGACGTACCGCGAAGAGAGCCGGTTCCCCCTGAAATGGGGCCTCGACCTCGCTGGCGGCATGTACATGGCGCTCGAGATCGACGAGAGCAAGCAGGCGGTCGCCGACAAGGCGGATCAGCTCGACCGCGCACTCACCGTCCTGCGCCAGCGCATCGACCAGTTCGGCGTCGAGGAGCCGAACATCCAGCGAGCGGGCGATGACAAGATCATCGTCGAGCTCCCCGGCATCGACGACGAACAGCGCGCGCTCGACATCGTGCGGAAGCAGGCGTTCCTGGAGTTCCAGATTACAGACAAGACCGGTGCGTTCGAGCGTGTGCTTCCGAGGCTGGACGAGATTCTCAGGGCACGGGGGGCTGGCGTCACGGCTGGCGCCGGATCGGCAACCGACGCGCCCGTCGATCCTCTCGCCGGAATCTTCGCCGGCGGTGATTCGGGCAAGGCGGCGCAGGACAGTGCGGCCCAGGACAGTACCAACGCGATCTTCGGCGCGACGCGGGAAGGTCCGCTCTCGCGGTTCATCATTCCCGGCCAGACGCCCGGCGAATACCTGGTGGCGATGCCCAACGCCCTGACGGTCGAGTCGTACCTGTCGATCCCCGAAGTCCGGGCGGCAATGCCTCCCGGCAAGGAGCTCCTCTGGGGGAACGACACCATTCCCATCAACACCGAGCTCTACCGCTCGTTCTACATGGTCGACGCCCGCGCCATCATAACGGGCGATGCGCTGATCGACGCGATACCTCAGCAGTATCCAGCCGAGGGCACCGTCGTTGCCTTCACGCTCAACAACGAGGGCGGGCGCAGGTTTCGTCAGGAAACGTCGCGGCACGTGGGCGACTACATGGCGATCGTGCTGGACGACAAGGTAATGGGGCGTCCTCCCGTGATTCAGTCCGCCATCGGGACTCGGGGCCAGATCACCATGGGCGGGCGCCGATTCCAGGACGCGACCGATCTGGCGCTGGTCCTTCGCGCGGGCGCGCTCCCGGTTCCGTTGCGCGTGGCCGAGATCCGGAAGATCGGCGCCAGCCTCGGGCAGGACTCGATCGAACAGGGACGCAATGCCGGCCTTCTTGCGATCGGTCTCGTCATCACGATCATGCTCGTCTACTACCGCTTCTCGGGGATGCTGGCGGTCATCGGCCTGGCGTTTTATACGCTGGCCACGCTGGCGGTGCTTGCCGCATTCAACGCGACGCTCACACTGCCGGGCCTCGCGGGGTTCGTGCTGTCGATCGGGATGGCCGTGGACGCCAACTTCCTGATTTTCGAGAGGATCCGCGAGGAGCTGACCGCGGGCAAGATGGTTCGCACCGCCATCAATGAAGGCTTCGACCATGCGTGGAGCGCGATCGTCGACACCCACGTGACGACCGCGCTCACCGCCGTGATTCTATATCAGTTCGGAACCGGCCCCGTTCGCGGCTTCGCAGTCGCCCTGCTCGCCGGCCTCGCGGCCTCCATGGTCAGCGCCATCTTCATCGTTCGCACGCTGTTCCTTCTGTGGCTCCAGCGCACGAACGCCACTCAACCGCTGAGCATCTGATGCTGCGAATTCTGCACGACACCAAGATCGATTTCATACGCCTCTGGCGCCCGGCCGCGATATTCAGTGCGCTGCTGGTCCTGCCGGCCGTCGCCCTCATCGCGGTAAGGGGCTTCGACTACAGCATAGAGTTCACCGGCGGAACCCTGATGCAGGTGGAGTTCACTACCGCGCCCGAGTTCACCGAGGTCCGGGATGCGCTTTCGGACGCCGGTCTCACCGGCGTCGAGCTCTCGACCTTTGGCGGTCCGACCGAATTCGTCCTGCGCGCGCAGGAGCGGACCGAGATCGAGCAGCAGGCCGGGGGAGCGGAGTCGGTCGCGGCCAGGATCAGGGGCGCGCTGGACGAGCGTTTCGGGCGTGATCAATACAAGGTCGTCCTCACCGACGCCGTGGGTCCGAGGATCGGTGATCAGCTCAGGCGCCAGGCCCTGGTCGCGCTGCTCATCGCCTTTGCGCTCACGCTGGTCTACCTGGCATGGCGGTTCGAGTGGCGATTCTCGCTCGCTGCTGTCCTCGCGACGCTGCACGACATGCTCGCGACGCTGGCGTTCATGTTCTACATGCGAATCGAGATCTCGCTCTTCGTCGTCGGCGGTGTACTGACGGTGATCGGCTACTCGATGAACGACAAGGTGGTCGTGTTCGACCGCGTGCGCGAGAACCTTCGGAAGCGCCGCAAGGAATCGCTGTACGACACCCTCAACCGCTCCGTGAACGAGACGCTGCCGCGCACGGTCATGACCGGCTCGACGACCCTTGCATCGCTGCTCGCCCTGCTGATTCTCGGCGGCGAGGTGATTCGACCCTTTGCGTGGGTGCTTGCCTTCGGCATCATCATCGGAACGTTCAGCTCGATCTACGTCGCTTCACCGCTGCTCCTCTGGATCGAGCGCAAGTGGCCGAGGGCGATCGGCGACCGGGGCGGAATCGGCGCGAGCATTCCGCGAGAGCAGCAGCAGCGTCGGCCTGCGAACGCGAAGGTCGGCAAGACGGCCCAGCCGACGC
>JBGTMW010000395.1:0-16093 GCA_041743365.1 Gemmatimonadaceae bacterium | reverse complement strand
ATTCGTGCGAGCCGTCCGATCGGTGTGCTGGCTCCCGGGCGGTTCCGCGGGCCCCATCGTCCACGCGCTCAAGTACGAGGGCTGGACCGCCACGGCACCCGGGATCGCGGCGAGGATGGCGCGCCTCGCCTGGCCGCGCGATGTCATCGACGAGCGAACCGCGGTCGTACCGGTCCCGCTCTCCAGGGGGCGCGAGCGCGAGCGGGGGTTCAACCAGAGTGCGCTTCTCGCGGCGGAGCTCGCCCGTTTCTGGCGCGTCCCGGTGTGGTCGTCCGTCGTCGAGCGAGTGCGATCGACTCGCACGCAGACGCGGTTGACACCATCCGAACGTTCGGGCAATGTTGCCGGCGCGTTTCGTGCGACGGAAGTCGCGCGCTCGAGCCTTCGCGGCTCGCACGTCGTTCTGGTGGACGACGTCGTCACCACCGCAGCGACTCTCAACGCGTGCGCCGAGGCACTGTTCGCGGGCGGCGCGCGCATAATCAGCTACGTCACGTTTGGCCGGGCGCCCGCGAGCGGCGACCGTGCCGGGCCGTAAGGAGAAACATACCGCAATGGCTACGCGCGTTGGCATCAACGGGTTCGGACGCATCGGCCGGCAGGTACTTCGCGCCGCGAAGGAACAGGGCGTCGCGGATCTCGACTTCGTCGCGGTCAACGACCTGACCGACACGAAGACACTCGCTCATCTGTTCAAGTACGATTCCGTGCATCGCACCTACGACGGCGACGTCTCGTCGGGCGATGGCTCGATCACCGTGGATGGCGACGAAGTCCGCATCTTCTCCGAGAAGGATCCGGCAGCCCTGCCGTGGCGCGACCTCGGCGTGGACATCGTGCTCGAGTCCACCGGGCGCTTCACGAAGGCCGACGATGCGCGCAAGCACATCACCGGCGGCGCGAAGAAGGTCATCATCTCGGCGCCGGCGAAGGGCGAGGATCTCACGATCGTGCTCGGCGTCAACAGCGACAAGTACGACAACGCGAAGCACCACATCGTCTCGAACGCATCGTGCACCACCAACTGCCTGGTGCCGATGGTGAAGGTCGTGCGCGACGCCTTCGGCTTCAGGCATGCGTCGATGGTCACGATCCACAGCTACACCAACGACCAGAGCATCCTGGACCTGCCGCACAAGGACCTCCGGCGCGCCCGCGCCGCGGCACTTTCCATGATCCCCACCACGACGGGAGCGGCGAAGGCGACCTCGCTGGTCATTCCCGAGGTGAAGGGCAAGATCGACGGCATCGCGGTCCGTGTTCCCACACCCGATGTGTCGTTCACGGATCTCACGGTCGAAGTGGAGCGAGCGACCACGGTCGAGGAGGTTAACGCGGCCTTCCGCCGGGCCGCCGAGGGAGCGCTCGAGGGAATTCTCGAGTATTCGGAGCTCGAGCTCGTTTCGTCTGACTACATCGGCAACCCCGCGTCCTGCATTCTCGACGCGAAGTCCACGAACGTGGTGGACGGCACGCTCGTCCACGTGAGCGGGTGGTACGACAACGAGTGGGGATATGCGTCGCGGTGTGTCGATCTCCTCCGCTACATGGGCGCGCGCCTGTGAGCCCGGACCCGAAGCGCGTGAACTGAACCAACATGAACAAGAAGACCGTTGCCGACCTCGCGGATGCGGAGATCCACGGGCGTCGAGCCCTCGTTCGCGTCGACTTCAACGTCCCGCTCGACGAGCATCAGCGCGTCGCGGACGACACACGAATCCGCGCCGCCATTCCGACACTGGAGTTTCTCCGCGACCGAGGGGCGCGGATCGTCATCCTTTCACATTTCGGCCGCCCCAAGGGGAAGCCCACTCCGAAATACTCGCTCCTTCCCGTTGCCCGAAGGCTCGAGGAGCTGATCGGAGAGAAGGTCGGCTTTGTGGAGACGACCGATACCGACGAGGCTCTCAAGGCGACCACGGACCTGCGCGATGGGCAGATTCTCCTTCTGGAGAACACCCGCTTTCTCGGGGGGGAGGAGACCAACGACCCGCGGCTCGCCCGGTCGCTCGCGCAGCTCGGCGACTTTTTCGTGAACGATGCGTTCGGCGCCGCGCATCGCGCACACGCGTCGACCGCCGGCGTGGCGGAGCACCTCCGCCCCGCGGTCGCCGGCCTGCTCATGCAGAAGGAGCTGGACTACCTGGGCGGCGCGCTCGCGGATCCGAAGCGACCGTTCGTGGCCATACTCGGCGGCGCAAAAATCTCCGGAAAAATCGAGGTCATCGAGAAGCTGCTTCCGGCCGTCGACCGAATGCTGATCGGCGGGGCAATGGCCTGCACCTTCCTCCGTGCGCAGGGCGTCGAGACGGGGAAGTCGCTGGTCGAACCGGACCGCGTCGATCTTGCGAAACAGCTCCTCTCGAAGGCAGGCGGAAAGCTCGTGCTGCCGAGCGATGCGATGGTCGCCGAGTCGCTCGAACGCGCCGGTGCCGCGCACGCGGTAGCCGCCGGCGCCATACCCGCGAACGAGGCGATGTTCGACATCGGTCCGAAGTCGATTGGCGCGTTTGCGGACATCATCCGGTCTGCCGGGACAGTGCTCTGGAACGGCCCGATGGGGGTGTTCGAGACGCCGCCTTTCGACGCGGGCACGAGGGCGCTGGCCAAGGCACTCGCCGAAGCCACGGATCGTGGAGCGAAGACGATCGTCGGGGGTGGGGATTCCGCGGCGGCCGTCGAGGAAGCGGGGCTCTCGGAGAAGATGAGCCACGTCTCCACCGGAGGGGGAGCATCGCTGGAGTTCCTCGAGGGCAAGGTGCTTCCCGGAGTGGACGCGCTCGACGACCGAGGCTCGCGATGAAGCGGCCCATCTTCGCGGCCAACTGGAAGATGAACCACGGCCCGACGGACGCGAAGTCGTTCATGCGCACCTTCCTCGCGCACTACGCGCGACGCCCCGATCGGACGGTGCTGTTCTTCCCGCCGGCGCTCACTCTCCACGCGGTCGTCGACGCGCTGCGCGATCGTCACGACATCGTCGTCGGGGTGCAGAACATCCACTGGGAGGACAAGGGCGCGTTCACGGGCGAAAGCTCGGCGGCGATCGCCCGCGACGCGGGAGCGCGAGTGGTCCTCGTCGGACACTCGGAGAGGCGGCATGTCTTCGGCGAGACCGACCAGGAGGCGGGACGGAAGTGCGCGGCTGCGATGCGCGCCGGCCTCACTCCCATGCTCTGCGTCGGAGAAACGCTCGAGCAGCGCGATGCAGGCGAGACCGACGCGGTCGTTCTCCGGCAACTGGGGGCCGGCATCTCGGCGCTCGAGCCAGCGCAGCTCGCTACCGTTCTCGTCGCTTACGAACCAGTCTGGGCGATCGGGACAGGGAAGAATGCCACGCCTGCGGACGCCTCCAAGGTTCACGCCGTGCTCCGTGCCGCGCTCAGGTCGAAGGTGCCGGATCGCGCCGCCCACATCCCCATTCTTTACGGCGGAAGCGTGAATCGTGGGAATGCCGCCGCGCTCATCGAAGCACCGGACGTGGACGGCCTGCTTGTCGGCGGGGCGAGCCTCGATGCAGAAGGGTGGTCATCGATCGTCCGGACTTGACGCGTGCGCGTAAGTCTCGTCATATTTGAGGCTTACATCAGCCGTCTCTCCCTCCAGCGACAATGCTCTTCACTTTACTTCTGATCCTGCTGATCATCGACAGCTTTGTCCTTATGGGCGTAATCCTCCTTCAGGCGGGCAAGGGCGGAGGGCTCGCCGCGAGCTTCGGGGGTGCCAGCTCCTCGGCTGATTCCATGTTCGGGACCCGGCAGGCTGGCAACCTTCTCACGAAGACGAGTTGGTGGGGAGGCGGGATCTTCCTCGGTCTCGCGTTCGTTCTGTCGCTGATGACCGCCGGCTCACGCCAGCCCGAGTCGATTCTTCAGGGACAGTTCGGCCCGCAGGCGGCGCCCGTCGCGCCGTCGACTCCCGCTGAGCTGCCACCGGCGATTCCGCTCGAGCCGGTGACGCCGCCTCAGACGCCTCCGCCGCAGCCGTAGCCGAGAGCCGCAGGGTGTCACGGAGCGTTCCAGGGTTCCTCCTCCTCGAGGATGGAACCCTTTTTCGCGGCCTGGTCACGGCCGACCTCCCGCCGACCGTCGCCGAGGTGGTGTTCACCACCAACATGACCGGGTATCAGGAGGTCTTCACCGATCCATCCTATCGAGGACAGATCGTCGTGATGACGGCACCCCTGATCGGCAACTACGGAATCAACACCGAGGATCCCGAATCGGCCCGACCGCAGATAGCCGGCGCGATCGTTCGCGAGCTGTCCCCGACGTTCTCGAACTGGCGCGCCACCGGGGATCTGGAGGGCTGGTTGACGGCGGCCCAAATTCCCATTCTTCGGGAGGTTGACACCCGTCGTCTCACGCGCCACCTGAGATCAGCGGGAGTGATGCGCGGGGTGGTGGCGGCAGGGGAAGCGCCGACGGACGAGGTGCAGGCCGCCCTCGACGCCTGTCCGTCGATGGAGGGGCTCGATCTCGCATCCCGCGTCTCCACGCGCGAGCGATACACCTGGGGCGATCCGGGCGCCAGATGGCACATTGTCGCCTACGATTACGGGATCAAGCGAAACATCCTTCGCCTCTTTCACGATCAGGACTGCCGCGTCACGGTTGTCCCATCGACCACCACCGCCGACGAGGCGTTGGCGCTGGATCCCGACGGCGTGTTCCTCTCGAACGGCCCCGGCGACCCCGCGGCCATCGAGTACGCGCCCGGCACCATCAGGACGATCGCCGAGCGGGAGGTGCCGATCTTCGGTATCTGCCTGGGGCATCAGCTCTTGGCCCTGACGTTCGGCGCGTCCACGACCAAGATGCCGTATGGGCACCGGGGGGGAAACCACCCCGTCAGGGATCTCGAGAGCGGACGGATATTGATCACCTCGCAGAACCACGGATTCGCCGTGCAGGGTGACGCGAGCTCGATCCCGGGGGCACCGGATCTGGGCGTGACCCACGTGAATCTGAACGACGGCACCATAGAGGGCCTGGTCCACCGTGAGCTGCCCGTCTTCGCGGTACAGTACCATCCCGAGGCGGCGCCCGGGCCGCACGACGCTCGTCCCCACTTCGCGCGGTTCCTGGAAACGTTGTCCCGCAAGGTGCGTTCAGGCGAGCCAAGCGCTTGACACACAATAGGCTAGGCCGTAGTTTCGACGCCATTCGCGCCGCGTTCGCGCGCGTCTCATCCAGAGGCAATCGATGACGAAAGCAGATCTGGTCGAGCGAGTCACGGCCCAGATTTCACGTACCGCCGGGCCGATGATTTCCAAGAAGGATTGCGCTCGAGTGGTCGACTCGTTCCTGGACGCCATCAAGGAGGCGCTCCAGGAACAGAAGAATATCGAGGTCCGTGGCTTCGGTACGTTCAAGATCCGGCAGCGCAAGACGCGGATGGCGCGTAATCCTCGCACAGGGGCGCCAGTCGAAGTCTCCGCGCGGCCCGTTCCGGTGTTCAAGCCGTCGAAGGAGCTTCGTGCGATGGTCGCGGACATCGACATCTCGGAACTTTCGGAAGCATAACGGGATAGACTCTGCAGCCCACGCCCCTGCGTGCCCCCCCCGCCGGGGCGTGTTTGTTTACCGGTGGTCGTTCCTCCGCCGCCAATCCAGGAGCGATGAACGTCACGGTCCTTCTCTTCGCCTCGTACGCAGACGCCCTCGGGCGTCCGGAGATCGAGCTCGCCCTCCCGGCAGGAGCGACTGTCAGGGACGCCGTGCGGCACATCGGTGCGCTACCTGGCGCCGACCGGGTGCCGCCGACGCCGCTCGTCGCGGTGAACCAGCGGTATGCCTCGCTCGAGCAGCCGCTGGCCCAGGGCGACGAGCTGGCGCTGATTCCTCCCGTAGCGGGTGGGTGATGCGCGCCGCCATCGTGGAGACTCCGCTGGATGGCGCGAACCTCCTGCGCGAGGTCAGCGCGCCGGCCAACGGCGCGGCCATCCTGTTCATTGGAACGGTGCGCGATGTAAATGACGGGCGTGCGGTTACGGGAATCGACTATTCAGCCTACTCCGCCATGGCGCGCCGCGAGCTCGAATCAATAGTGCAGGAAGCCTCGAGCCGCTTCGACACCACGCATGTCGTCGTCGAGCACCGGCTGGGCACCCTCGACATTGGTGAGGCGAGCGTCGCCATAGCGGTCGCGCATTCCCGACGCGCGGCCGCGTTCGACGCCGCGAGATTCGTGATCGAGGAGATCAAGCGGCGCGTTCCGATCTGGAAGCGGGAACACTATTCGGACGGAGCTCGCGAATGGGTAGACCCGACGCGCGCCACTGGCCGCGGGGTCGTGGAAACCAGCCCGGCCGACGCCGGTGACGAGCCCACCAACTCTGACGATCGCGAACCGCGGGCTGCCCGCACGCCAGGCGCATGATGACCGACGCGCTTCGAGACCAGTTCGGGCGGTCGATCGAGTATCTCCGGATCTCGGTGACGGATCGCTGCAACTTCCGTTGCCTCTACTGCATGCCTGAGGAGGGACTGCCCTGGCTGCCCAAGCGCGACATTCTCTCGTACGAGGAGATCACCGAGATCGTCCGGCAGCTTGCGCCGCTCGGGCTCCGGCGGATCCGAATCACCGGCGGCGAGCCGACCATCCGTCCCGCGCTCGATGCTCTGATCAGGCAGATCCGCGACATCGGCATCGTCGAGGACATCGCGCTCTCCACCAACGGCGCGAAGTTGCCGGCGCTTGCCCCTGCATTGCGCGCTGCCGGACTCGACCGAGTCAACATGAGCGTCGACAGCCTTCGCGCCGATCGAATCGCCTCGATCGCCCGGCGGAATGTCGGATTCGACCCGATCGCGGCCGCAAGCGCCGCCGAGAGCTCCGGGCTCCGCCCGATAAAGCTCAACGTGGTGGTGATGCGCGGCATCAACGATGATGAGATCGAGGACTTCGCGCGGCTGACGCTCGAGCACGAGTGGCACGTGCGATTCATCGAGCTCATGCCCGTGGGAGACATGCGGGAGCTGACCTGGGAGCATGTCGTGCCCAGCGATGAGATTCTGGCGCGAATCAGCGCGATCGCGCCCCTGACGCCGGCCGCGGCGCCGGAGCGCGGCAATGGCCCCGCCGCGTACTACCGGATGTCAGGTGCGCCGGGCTCGGTCGGCGTGATCACGCCCATGACGCACACCTATTGCGGAAGCTGCAACCGCGTTCGTCTCACGGCCGATGGCCGCCTTCGCACCTGCCTGTACGGCGATCATGAAGTGAATCTTCGCGACCCACTCCGCGCCGGCGAGCCACTGGAGCCGCTATTTCGCCGCGCGCTCGCGGAGAAGCCGCAGGCGCACGACCTCCTTCAGATGAAGGTCGGCGGCCTCCGCGCGCTCTCCCAGGTCGGCGGCTAGCGGAGTTCCGGCTGGTCCACGGCGATCTCCCACCCGACGCCGGAGATCGGCCGGCGCCATCGCGCGCGACCGGGGAGTCCGTTTCGCGGCCCATACCCGTCGATTAACTTGTGTTGGTCGGCTCGATTCACCTCTCATTACGGACAGAATGGTCAACACGATCACCGTGGTCGGCGCAGGCAACGTCGGCGCAACCACTGCTCAGAGAATCGCGGAGAAGGAGCTTGCACGGCGCGTCGTGATGGTCGACGTCGCCGACGGCGTTCCGCAGGGGAAGGCGCTGGATCAGTGGGAGTCCGCCCCGGTCGAGGGTTTCGACACGCGCGTGATCGGCACGAACGGCTACGACGAGACCGAAAACTCGGACATCGTGGTGATCACCGCCGGAATAGCGCGGAAGCCCGGGATGTCGCGCGACGACCTGCTCAACACCAACGCCGGGATCGTCAAGCAGGTCTCGGAGCAGATCAGGAGGACGTCGCCGAAGGCCATCATCATCATGGTGTCGAACCCTCTCGACGTCATGTCGTACGTTGCGAAGAAGGTCACGGGCTTTCCCCGCGAGCGCGTGATCGGCATGGCGGGCGTGCTCGACACGGCGCGATACCGCTCCTTCATCGCGGAAGCACTCGACGTCTCGGTGCGCGACATCCAGGCGATGGTGCTCGGCGGCCACGGCGACACGATGGTTCCGCTGATCTCTTACACCTCCGTCAGCGGAATCCCGGTCACCCAGCTGCTCGACAAGAAGACGCTGGACGCGATCGTCGATCGTACGCGGAACGGCGGCGCCGAGATCGTGAAGTACCTGAAGACCGGGTCGGCGTATTACGCGCCCTCGGCTGCCGCGGTTCAGATGTGCGAGGCGATCGTCCGCGATCAGAAGCGCGTGCTGCCCTGCGCTGCGTGGCTGGAAGGGGAATACGGGATGTCCGGCCTCTTTCTCGGCGTGCCCTGCAAGCTCGGGCGCGGCGGACTCGAGAAGATTCTGGAGGTCGAGCTCACGAGCAAGGAGCGGGTGGACCTCGGCAAGAGCGCTGACGCCGTGCGGGAGCCGATGGCGGTTCTGAAGCTCTGACCTCCCGACGGTAATGGCGCCGGCATTCTACCGCAGCACGATCGGAAAGAAGGTCGTCATGGCAGTCACCGGGATCATCCTCGTGGGATGGGTCCTCGGGCATGTGCTGGGAAACCTGCTGATCTTCCGCGGCCCGACCGCGTTGAACGAGTACGCTGCGCTGCTCAAGAGCAACGCCGTCTTTCTCTGGACGATGCGTTTCGGGCTCCTCGCGGTCGCGACGCTGCACGTGATCTCGGCGGTGCAGCTCATCCGTCACGACGCCGGCAGCCGCCCGGTGGGATACGCCCGGCAGGTCCCGCAGGAGTCGACCTTCGCATCGCGGAGCATCAGATGGGGCGGCCTCGTGATCGCCGTGTTCATCGTGTACCACCTCCTGCATTTCACGACCGGTACACTCCACCCGTCATTCAGCCACGTCGATGTCTACTCCAACATGGTGCTCGGCCTGAGCGTCCCGTGGGTGGCAGCCATCTACCTGGTCGCCGTTGCAGCGCTCGGACTTCACCTGCACCACGGCATCTGGAGCGTCTTCCAGACACTCGGCATCAGCGGCCCGGGGCTGTCGAGGCTTCGACGTCGTCTCGCGGTGGGGATCGCGGCAGTCGTCTACATCGGATTCTCGGCGATTCCGCTCGCGATCCTCTTCGGCGTCCTCGACCTCCCATAGGAGATCGGCCCCCGCATGCAGCTTCGTTCCAGGATTCCCAGCGGCCCCATAGAGCAGAAGTGGGATCGCCACCGCTTCGAGATGAAGCTCGTCAATCCGGCGAACAAGCGGCGATTCACCGTCATCGTCGTGGGCTCGGGACTCGCCGGCGCGTCGGCGGCCGCCACGCTGAGCGAGCTCGGCTACAACGTGCTGTGCTTCTGCTTCCAGGATTCCCCTCGTCGTGCACACAGCATTGCCGCACAGGGCGGGATAAACGCGGCGAAGAACTACCGCAACGACGGCGACAGCATCTTCCGGCTCTTCTACGACACCGTGAAGGGCGGGGACTTCCGCGCGCGCGAGGCGAACGTCTACAGGCTGGCACAGATCAGCGTCAACATCATCGACCAGTGCGTCGCGCAGGGCGTTCCGTTTGCGCGCGAGTACAGCGGACTGCTCGCCAACCGTTCGTTCGGCGGCGCCCAGGTCTCGAGGACGTTCTATGCACGGGGTCAGACCGGGCAGCAGCTCCTGCTCGGTGCGTATCAGGCCCTCGAAAAGGAGATCGCGCGCGGCAGCGTCACGATGTTTCCACGCACCGAGCTGCTGGATGTCGTCGTAATAGACGGGAAGGCACGCGGGATCGTCGCGCGCAACGTAGTGACCGGTGAGGTGACGTCGCACGTCGGTGACGCCGTCATACTCGGAACCGGCGGGTACGCAAACGTCTTCTATCTTTCCACGAACGCCAAGGGGAGCAACGCAACCGCCATCTGGCGAGCCTACCAGCGAGGTGCGGCGTTCGGCAATCCGTGCTTCACGCAGATCCACCCGACCTGCATCCCGGTCGCGGGCGAGCATCAGTCGAAGCTCACGCTCATGTCCGAGTCGCTCCGGAACGACGGACGTGTGTGGGTTCCGAAGCAGAAGGGCGACAGCCGCCGGCCGCGCGACATTACCGAGGGCGAGCGCGACTACTTTCTCGAGCGCAAGTATCCGAGCTTCGGCAACCTCGCCCCGCGCGACATCGCTTCGCGCAGCGCGAAGGAGGTCTGCGACGAAGGCAGGGGCGTCGGTCCCAACGGGCTCGGCGTGTATCTGGACTTTGCGGACGCCGTAAAGCGCCTCGGCGAGGACGCGATCCGCGAACGGTACGGCAACCTGTTCGAGATGTACATGCGCATCACCGACGAGAATCCGTACGAGGTTCCGATGCGCATCTACCCGGCTGTTCACTACACGATGGGCGGGCTCTGGGTGGACTACAACCTGATGAGCACCATTCCCGGCCTCCACGTGATAGGCGAGGCGAATTTCTCCGATCACGGTGCGAACCGCCTCGGCGCGAGCGCCCTCATGCAGGGGCTCGCCGATGGGTATTTCATTGTACCCAACACCGTGAGCGACTACATAGCATCGAGCAGGCTCGAGCCGGTGACCACCGCGCACCCGGCGTTTCGTGAGGCGGAAGCGGGAGTGCTTTCGCGCACTCGCCGCCTCATGGCCATCAAGGGCACGCGCACGGTGGACGCGTTCCACCGGGAGCTCGGCAGGATCATGTGGGACCACTGCGGGATGGCTCGAACGTCGGCCGGGCTTCGAACCGCGCTGCAGGAGATTCCCGAGCTCCGCGAGCGCTTCTGGCGTGACGTCAACGTCCCGGGGAGCGACACCGAGCTGAACCAGGCGCTCGAGAAGGCGGGGCGGGTCGCCGACTACCTCGAGCTCGCCGAGCTCATGTGCGTCGATGCGCTGCACCGCGAGGAATCGGCCGGCGGGCACTTCCGCGAGGAGAGCCAGACGCCGGATGGCGAGGCGCTCCGTGATGACAGGAACTTCGCGTATGTCGCCGCGTGGGAATACGGCGGAGCGGGGAAGGCGCCGATTCTCCACAAGGAGGACCTGCACTTCGAGCACGTCGCCCTCGCCCAGCGGAGCTACAAGTGAAGCTGACTCTTCAGGTCTGGCGCCAGGCCTCGGCGACCGCGCCCGGAAAGATGGTCCGCTATGACGCGCCCGACATCAGCCCCGATATCTCCTTCCTGGAGATGCTCGACCTCGTCAACGAGCGGCTGATGGAGAAGGGGGAAGCGCCGATAGCCTTCGATCACGATTGTCGCGAGGGGATCTGCGGGTCCTGTGGCCTGATGATCAACGGCGTCGCCCACGGTCCCACGCTCGGGACCGCTACCTGCCAGCTCCACATGCGGAGCTTCCGGGACGGCGACACCATTCACATAGAGCCCTGGCGCGCGCGAGCCTTTCCGGTGATTCGCGACCTCGTGGTCGATCGCAGCGCTCTCGACCGGATCATCGCCGCGGGGGGATTCATCTCGGCCGCCACCGGTGGGGCGCGGGATGCCAACGAAATACTCGTCCCCAAGCCCGACGTGGACGACGCCATGGATGCGGCCGCGTGCATCGGATGCGGCGCCTGCGTCGCCGCCTGTCCGAACGCATCGGCGTCCCTCTTTACGGCCGCCAAGATCACCCACCTCGGCCTCCTGCCGCAGGGCCAGCCTGAGCGAAGGCAGCGAGCCCTGGGCATGGTTCTCCAGGCGGATGCGGAAGGGTTCGGTTATTGCACGAACCACGCGGAGTGCCAGGATGCCTGTCCCAAGATGATCGGCATCGATACCATTGCGCGCATGAATCGCGATTACATGAAGGCATCACTCAGAGGAGGCGGCAAATGACAGGACCTGGCGCGAATCCCCCAGGCGGCAAGGATCGGAACAAGCGGGCCGATCTGGGCGGGGCCGATGCGGTGCCGGACACGCCGCACACTTCCAAGCCGCAGGGAGCAGGGCTCACGGAGTCCGAACGCCGGCTGACGCCTCGGGCAATCGCGGAAACTTCGGCCACCAGCGGGATGAAGCCGGTGATCTGGGTAGTCCTCGCGATCGCTGCGATGGCGGCGATCTATCTGTTCTGGGGCATGCGGTAGGAACGCAGCGAACCAGGCCCAGGGCTACCCGCACTCCCTTCGGTTCGGGTAGCGGCTATAACCTGGGCAGCGTCACTCCGGTCTGGCTCTGGTACTTTCCCTTCTTGTCCTTGTACGACACCTCCGGGTCTTCCTCTCCCTTGAAGAAGAGCACCTGGGCAATCCCCTCGTTCGCGTAGATCTTGGCCGGCAGCGGCGTCGTGTTCGAGATCTCGAGTGTGACGAACCCCTCCCACTCCGGCTCGAAGGGCGTGACGTTCGTGATGATTCCGCACCTCGCATAGGTGGACTTGCCGACAGTCACGGTCAGGACGTTGCGGGGTATCCGGAAGTACTCCACCGAGCGCCCGAGGGCGAACGAGTTGGGCGGGACGATGCACACGTCGCCCTCGAACTCGACGAACGACTTCGGATCGAAGTTCTTCGGATCGACCATGGAATTGAGGACGTTCGTGAAGATCCGGAACTCGCGGGCGACCCGCATGTCGTAGCCATACGAGCTCACCCCGTAGGAGATGACGCCTTCGCGGACCTGGCGCCCCTCGAAGGGCTCGATCATGCGGTGCTCCCGGGCCATGCGGGTGATCCAGCGGTCGGACTGAATTGTCATGATACGGGAAAGAGGGTCGATGCCGAGGGCGCCGCGTTGAGCCGCTGACGTGCCTTCGGTGCAGCGGCGTGGGCGGAGGTGCGCGCGGAATGTATCGGAGGCCGCGGGGCGGCGCCACGCACGCCGGGCTGCCACCGATTTCGCGGTCGGAGCCGACCTCATCGCCCAGCTACCCACAGTCACGCGGCGGAGCCCGTTCCAGTGCCGCTGGTTGCGAGCGTACGCGATCGCGCGAGCACCTCTGCGACGTTGTGGGCGTTCATTGCGTGAAGGCGTTGACACTCGCCGGAGAGGGCGGATAGCTTTTCCGAGGCGCGCTAGTGAAATATTTCACGAAGTCGGAGGGTCATGGCTCGGTCGTACCTGCCTGTGCTGCTGCTCCTGGGGTTCGTGGTGATGAACGCGGTGATGATGCTCGCGCTGTCGCACCTCACCATGCGTCCGCGTCCCAGCCCCGTTAAGCAGGCAGCCTACGAGTCCGGGATACCTGCGCTCGGCGACGCCCGTGAGCGGTTCTCGGTGAAGTTCTACATGGTCGCTATGTTGTTCATCATCTTCGATATCGAGACCGTGTTCATGATCCCGTGGGCAGCGCATTTCCGTCAGCTGAGCTGCTCCGTGCCCCTCGCGGGCGGCGCATGTCCCGCGGGCCAGCTTTCGTTCTTCGGGCTCGTCGAGATGCTCGTATTCATGGCGATCCTCCTCGTCGGATTCGTCTACGTCTGGAAGAAGGGAGCTCTGCAATGGGATTGAGTCCACGTCCCGAGAATCGCGCCGTCACCGTTGACCCGCAGTCGCAGGAGGGCTGGGTCGCCACGCGGCTCGACTTTCTCGTCAACTGGTCGCGCGCAAACTCGCTGTGGCCGATGCCCTTCGGGACCGCGTGCTGCGCCATCGAGTTCATGGCCAGCGCGGCGAGCCGCTTCGACCTCGCACGATTCGGCATGGAGCGAATGAGCTTCTCGCCGCGCCAGGCCGATGTGCTCATCTGCGCGGGTCGGGTTCCGTTCAAGCTTGCGCCGATCATCAGGCGCATCTGGCAGCAGATGCCGCAGCCCAAATGGTGCATCTCCATGGGCGCGTGCGCATCGAGCGGTGGAATGTTCGACAACTACGCAGTGGTCCAGGGAATCGACACGATCATCCCCGTGGATGTCTACGTGCCGGGCTGTCCTCCGCGGCCGGAGGGGTTGATCTACGGGATCATGATGCTCCAGGAGAAGGTGAAGAACGAGCGCAGGGCCGACGTCGGCATCCGTGATGAGATGGAGCCCGACCCCGCCAGCCAGCTCTATATCCCGCCATCGGTGATCGACGAGCTCTCAGAACCGTTCGGCAACTCCGTGCACCAGACGCGGTCCGGGCTGTGACCGATCGGTTCGAGGTGGTGCAGGTCGGCAGCGCGCTCCACGATGCTCCGGCACCGACGACTCCCAGAAATGTCCGCCATCGCGGCGGCGAAGCCAATCCATCGGCCGAGGCGCTCCGTGCCAGGTTCGGCGCAGCCATCGGCCGCGTGGATGTCGTGTGGGGAGAAACCAGCGTGGTCGTGGACGCGCGAAGGGTCCTGGAGATCGTGCGCTGGCTCCACGACGATCAGGGCCAGCAGTACGACTACCTCTCGGACGTGACCGCTGTGGAGTTTCGCGATCTCGAGCAGCCGCTGGAGGTGGTGTGGCACCTGCGCTCCCTTCCTTATCGGAGATTCCTTCGGCTCAAGGCGCTGTTCGCGCGTGGCTCGCGGCTGGAGGTCGACAGCGTGTGGGCCGTCTTCAAGGGAGCCGACTGGCTGGAGCGCGAATGCTTCGACATGTTCGGCGTCAGATTCGTCGGCCATCCCGACCTGCGCCGGATACTGATGTGGGAGCAGTACAAGGAAGGCTTCCCGCTGCGTAAGGATTTCCCGCTCCGCGGCCGCTTCAGCCGGGCCGAGCAGCTTCGTCAGGCGCTCGCAGCGAACCCGGAAGCCCGATACTCGATGGAAGAGCTCTCGATAGCCGATGCGTTCGAGGACCTTCCTGATGAGATGCGCGCTCGCCTTGCGGGCGGCGAGAAGACGGGAGAATAGCGATGGCAGACCGACGCACCGTCGAGGTCGCGCTCTCCACGACCGGCCTTGATTCCCAGGGACGTCCGCAGCGCACGCCGCTCACGGCCACCGAGGACGGCAACGTCCTCACGATGCAGCCGCCGCTCGCGCTGGAGCCGGATCTCTCCGGCGATCACATGCTCATCAACATCGGCCCGCAGCACCCGGCGACCCACGGCGTGCTTCGGCTCGTGCTGGAGCTCGACGGTGAGACCGTGGTGAGGTGCATACCGCACATCGGCTACCTGCATTGCGGCTTCGAGAAGATCGGGGAGTATCGTCAGTACAACCAGATCATCCCCTGGACCGACCGCGAGGATTATCTCAATTCCATCGGCAACAACGTCGCCTTCGCCCTGGGAGCGGAGCGGCTGTTCGGAATCGAGATCACGCCGCGCTGCGAAGTGCTTCGGGTAATCGCGTCCGAGCTTTCGCGGGTCATCTCGCACCTGGTGTGGCTCGGAACGACATGTATCGACATCGGCGCGTTCACGCCCTTTCTCTGGGCGTTTCAGGAGCGCGAGAACGTCTACAACATGCTGGAGTCGTGGGTCGGGGCGAGACTGACGACGAGCGCCACCCGTGTCGGCGGCATGGCGGCCGACATCCCCGACGGGTGGACGGGCCAGCTCGAGACCTTCCTGGCGTCATTCCCCAGGACGATCGATGAGATCGATCGAATGCTCACGAAGAACGCGATCTGGGTGGGACGCACGGTCGGCCTTGGCGCGATGACTCCCGCCGAAGCGCTCAACTACGGACTTTCGGGACCGATGCTCCGGGCCTCCGGCGTCGCGTACGATGTGCGGAAGGATTTCCCGTATCTCGGATACGAGCAGTACGATTTCGAGGTCCCGGTGGGGACGCATGGCGACGTGTACGACCGTTTCCTCGTTCGCATGGAGGAGCTTCGCCAGTCGATCCGGATTCTGGAGCAGGCGCTCGCGCGGCTGCCCGGCGGTCCCGTAAACATCGACGACGCTCGCGTCATCCTCCCCCCCAAGTCGAAGGCGACCAGCGAGATGGAGTCGATGATCCACCATTTCAAGCAGGTCATGGAAGGACCGCGTCCACCCACGGGCGAATCGTACGTCGCCGTCGAAAGCCCCAAGGGAGAGAAGGGCTATTACATGGTTTCGGACGGAACGTCGAAGCCGGTGCGCTGGCGGATCCGCCCCCCCTCGTTCGTCAACCTGTCAGCCATCCCGAAAATGGTGGAGGGACACCTCCTTTCCGACGTCATCGCCATCAACGCGAGCATCGACATCGTGATGGGAGAGATCGACCGGTGACGGCGGGCGACGCCGGCGGCACTCACGTTTCATCCCCGGCGTCCAGCGCCGGCAGGCACGG
>JBGTMW010000394.1:0-1728 GCA_041743365.1 Gemmatimonadaceae bacterium | reverse complement strand
CCCCCGTTGCGCCGCTCGCCCGCAACGCCTGGAGTGCCGCGTCGCCCAGCAGCGCCCCTCCCACCATGTCGAGGCTGCCAAGGAGGAAATCCCTCCCGCGCTGGAGCACCAGCTGGCTTACGAAAACCAGGGCGTCGATCTGGGTGACCAGAAAGATCGAAAGCACCGTGATCATCAGGGCGACAGATGACGCAGCCACCCCCACCAGGATTCGCGCCGGCCCGGGCGAAGGCAGGACTCGCCGCGCGGAGTCGAGCGCGGCCACGTGCCATGGCTGGAAGACTTGCGTGCGCGCCATGACCCGGTCGGCGAAGAACGGAGATGGCGTGATGTGCGGCTGGTGGTCGAGTGCCTCGACCACCTGCCGCGCGCCTTCGACCCCGGCCGAGCAGCGCTCGCAGGTCGCGGTATGGGCGCGCAGGGGCGCCATGCCGAATCCGACGTCACCGTCGAGGAGCAGGTCTATTTCGTTGGGTAGTAGATGCCGATGATTCACAAAGCCTCCGGGGAGTCGTACGCTCCCTGCAGCGGGGTGGTTTCAGCCTTTTTCCGCCGGTCCGGGCCCGAAGGGACTGGAAGGGCGAGCTTGGCAGGTGTGATACCCATCACATCATTCCCGAAGGTGGCCGAGGGCGTCCCGGAGCTGGATCCGTGCCCTGTGGATGTAGGTCTTGACGGTGCCCAGGGGCAGGTCGAGCGTGGCTGCGATCTCCTCGTACGAACGGCCCTCCACGTGCCGCAGCATGATGCATGACCGGTATTCGGGCCGCAGCTCGGCGATGGCCCTTTCTATGGCGCTGCCGAGCTCCTTGGCTTCCATCTCCTCGAGCGCCGACTCCTGGCGTATCGCCACGTCGAACGATGTCGCCTCCGCCTCGGCGGCCGTGGCCGCGTGGGGTGAGCCGTCCATGCTGACAGTGACGATCTGGCGCTTCCGAAGGTGATCGATCGCGATGTTGTTCGCAATCTTGAAAAGCCAGCTGGAAAACTTGAACTGGGGCTGGTACCGGTCGATGTTGTTCAGGACCTTGATGAAGGTTTCCTGTGCGAGCTCCTCCGACGTCTCCCGGTCACGAACCATTCGGAAGACGAGCGAGAAGACCGGCCGCTCGTAGCGGCGCACGAGTTCGCGGAATGCGGATTCGCGGCCCTGCTGGGCAAGCGATACGACATCCGCGTCAGGAAGATTCGCGAGCTCGAGAAGTGGGGCCATGAAGGGCGGCGAGGACACGGGCGGAGATCACCGCCGCGGTGCAGGCGCGTGAAGGTACCCTCCGTATGCGTCCGAGGCCAGCGTTTCCTTGCCTCCCCCGGCGCACCCGGCGAGCTTTCGCGCAATGCAAGCGACGAATTCGGAGGTCGAGGAGGCGAGGGCGGCGGCTGCGGGCGGTGCCGCGAAGCGGGAGTATGTGCGGCGAATGTTCTCCGAGATCGCGCCGCGCTACGACCTCCTGAACCATCTCCTGAGCTTCGGGATCGACAGGCGGTGGCGGGCGCGAGCAATCCGGGCCCTCGAGTGGCAGCGCGAGCCTGGCGGCGTCTACCTCGACCTCTGTGCGGGTACGCTCGACGTAAGCGCACAGCTCTCGCGCCAGCGGGGATTCGACGGGTTCGTGATCGGCGCGGATTTCGCAGAGCCGATGCTGCGGTCCGGGGCCGGCAAGTCGCCGGCCGCGCTCGTTGCCCCCGTAGTGAGCGACGCGCTCGATCTCCCGGTGCGTGACGGCC
>JBGTMW010000393.1:0-1631 GCA_041743365.1 Gemmatimonadaceae bacterium | reverse complement strand
AGTGCGGCTGCCCCGGGCGCATCCGTCGGTGCGGCGACGTTCACGCCGACTCCGATGGCCATCCACTCGGGCGAGGGTCCGCGCCACCTCGCCTCGACGAGAACGCCCGCGAGCTTTCGCCCGCCCAGATAGAGATCGTTGGGCCACTTCGACCGGATCGGCTCATCCGCGAACCGTTCCAGCGCACGGGCCGCGGCGAGTCCGAGGCGCACCGTCAGTACGCCGATGCTCTCGACGCTCGCGCGCCTGCGCAGGAGAGTGAGCCAGAGGCCGGTTCCCGCCGGCGAGGTCCATTGCCGCCCGGAACGGCCACGACCGCGAAGCTGCCTGTCGGCGAGAACGAGGGATCCCTCGGGTTCTCCCGACGCGCCAATTCGGTGGGCGACATCGAGTGTGGAGCCGACGACCGAATAGAGATGAAGCGAGGGGACTCCGAGCAGCGCGCGAAGGTCGGCTGCCGGCACACCATCGAAGGAGGGCGCGGACAGATCGCCGTCCACCTGTTCCGCGTGCGATGACCCCTCGCCGGGATGTGCCCCCTCTCCTTCGTGTGCCGCGGACACAGCCGACACAGCCGGCGATCGACTATCCGCGGACATGCAGCGTCCACAGCACCAAGACGCCAAGCGCGACGCGGTATGCCGCGAACACGCCATAGCTGCTCTTGCTCAGGAAGCGCAGGAGTACTGCGATCGCGAGCCATCCACTCAGCATCGAGGCGACGATGCCGAGAAGCAATGGCGCGAATGGGTCGCCACTCGTCATCGCATCGGGGATTTTCATCACGATCGCCGCCAGGATGATCGGCATGCTCATGAGAAAGCTGAAAACAGCCGCACTCTGCCTGTCGAAGCCGAGCGCCCGGCCCGCGGTCATGGTCGCGCCGGATCGCGAGACGCCGGGAACGAGCGCGACAACCTGCGCCACTCCGATCGCGAGGGCGTCGGTCCACCGCATGTTGTCGAGTCCGCGTATGCGGGAAGCGACACGATCGACGATCCACAGGATGATACCGAGGGAGATGAGCGCGATGGCGGTTATTCGCGGATGTCGGAAGACGGTCTCGGCGTAGTCTCCCAGCAGCAGGCCGCCGATGGCGGCGGGGATCGTCGCGATGATGAGAAAGAGCACGCGCCGCTCCTCGGCCGTCCTCACTCCGCGCTGCCGCGCAATCTGCGCGGCCGCCGCCGTCAGCGCGATCCACTCACGCCAGAAGTACCAGAGCACCGCGACGAGCGTGCCGACGTGAAGCGCGACGTCGAAGGAGAGTCCCGGCTCCGGCCAGCCGAGCAGGTATCGAGTGAGAAAGAGATGACCCGAGCTGCTGACGGGGAGGAACTCCGTGAGCCCCTGCACGATTCCGAGGACGAAGGCCTGGAAGAGGGTCATGCCCCGGCTTCCGCGGGAATGTGGAACGTGTGAATCATCGATTCCAGTGTGCGAGAACCAGGGAAGCCATGGCACATCCCATGGCAGCCTTGTAGAGCCACGGCCCGCCGCGCACACCCCGCCAGGCCCTGAGCGTTGCCAACGCCGTGAGCACGAGCGCCGGAAGTATGAACGCTCCCAGCTGCGGGCGCTCCGTCACGAGTGGCCAGAGCGCCAGCGCGAAGACCGACACGGCGCCGAGC
>JBGTMW010000392.1:0-2428 GCA_041743365.1 Gemmatimonadaceae bacterium | reverse complement strand
GCGCAGGCCCTTCGGGGTGCGCTTGCGGACCCGTCGCCGCTCGTACGCGTGCAGGCCGCGAACGGCCTCGCGAACCGGAAGGGAACCAGGTCGGCGACGACGCTGGCGCGCGCTCTCGAAGGGGAAGCGGACGCGGAGGTTCAGCTCACGATAATCGCCGCGCTGGGACGCCTTGGTACGCCCGAAGCGGTTAGCCGGCTGATCAAGGCGGCGGAGCCCGACGGCCGCCTGTTCAGGAAGAAGCCGGTGACCTTCCGTGTCGCCGCCGTCCATGCACTTGGCGAGGTGCGCACGCCGAGTGCGCGCGCCGCACTTCAGTCACTCGCGACCGACAAGGAACGCAAGGTGCGCGAAGCGGTGCTGCGTGTCGTCATGCAGGCGCCGCGCGACCAGGGCGACAAGAGTGAGCAGGAGGGCTGATCCTACCGCGTCGTGAAATCGGTGTTGTCGTCCACGGCGCGACATGTCTCGGCGATCAGCTCGGCGGCGCGGTCCAGGTCATCGATGCTGACCATCTCGTTCGGCGAGTGCATGTAGCGACTCGGAATCGACACGAGCGCGGTAGCCACCCCTTCGCGCGCGATGTGAATCGCGTCGGCATCGGTGCTCGTGTCGCGGCCCGCGGCGTTCATCGTGTAGGGTATCTTCTTCGCCGCAGCCGTTCTTCGGAGGAGGTCGAGCGCCACAGGCGACACGATTGAGCCGCGAGTGAACACCGGTCCGCCGCCGAGGTTGTGCTCGCCGAGCTCCTTCTTCTCCATGCCGGGGTGGTCGGTCGCGAAGGTGACGTCCACGACGATCGCCATGCGTGGGTTGATGCACGTCGCGCACACGAGCGCGCCGCCCCCGCGCCACGCGATCTCCTCCTGTGTGGTGGCGACGGCGACGACGTGGGCGGTGCCCGGGTCAGACGCGTAGCGGCGCAGCGCCTCGAGCACCACGAAGGCGCCGATGCGGTCGTCGATCGAGCGCGACACGAGACGGCCGCTGGGGAACTCCATCGTTTTCGAGTCGATGACGCCGGCATCCCCGATCGTGAGCAACTCCTCGGCCTGCTGCCTGGAGGTTGCGCCGATGTCCACCCAGAGGTCGATGAACTTCGGGACCTTCTCGCGATCCTCCGTCTTCAGGAGGTGGATGGGCTTCTTCCCCACCACGCCGTAGACCGGACCAAGGTTCCCGATGAAGCGGATGCGCTGACCAACCAGCACCTGAACATCCCAGCCACCGATCGGCTGGATCCAGGCGAAGCCTTCATCATCGATGTAGGTGACTATGAGCCCGATCTCGTCGATGTGTCCGGCGAGCATGATCGTGGGAGACCTGCCGCCGTTGACGTCCGCGATGCTGTTACCGGCGACATCGCCCCTCACCTCGGCGAATGCCCTTGCCTCCTCGCGCCAGACGCGTGCGGGCGCGGACTCGAACCCGGAAGGACCGGGTGTGTCGAGGAGGCGCTTGAGGAAGGCGATCGATGAATCGCTGAACATTGGGTGGGTGGGGGTTCGAGCGACCGAGCTCCGCGGCTGCGGATGGTATGCGGACTTTCGCGTGATGGGAAGGGTTGGAGCGGGCAACTTGCGGGCCGCGGTAACACGGCTGACCTTGTGGCGATGACCCCGCCTTCAATGCATCGCGGCGCATGTCGCTGACGACGCGAATGCTGGTCGCGCTGGTGGCCGGCATTGCAGCGGGCATCGTGGCCGCGACCTTCCGCGAGGGAGGTGGGGGTCTGGTCATCGCGATCGCCGATCCGGTGGGTACGATCTGGATCAATGCGCTTCGGATGACGTTGATTCCGCTCGTGGTCGCGATGCTGGTGAGCGTCATCGCATCGGTGCCGGACGCGCGCGCCACGGGCCGCCTCGGGCTCAGGGCATTCCTGATCTTCGTCGCCTTTCTATGCATCGCGGGAGTGGTGAGCGTCGTGCTCGGGCCACCGCTGCTCGCCCTGCTCCCGATCGACGCGTCGACGACAGCCGCCCTCCAGTCGGTGGAGGCGGCCGCGGCCGTCGCGAACGCCGCGAACATGCCGACGTTCGCGCAGACGATCATCGACAACGTTCCCTCGAACCCCATTCGCGCCGCCGCCGACGGCGCCATGCTTCCTCTCGTGGTGTTCGCCGTGCTGCTGGGCGCGGCCGCGACCAGAATCCCTCCCGCCGGGCGTGCGGTATTCGTCGGATTCTTTCGAGGGCTCGCCGATGCGATGCTGGTTCTCGTGGGGTGGGTGATCGCCATCGCTCCCGTGGGAGTGTTCGCCCTGGCGATAGGCCTCGCCGCGCGCATCGGACTCGCCACGGTGGGCGTCATCGTTTCCTACATCGTCATCCTCACCGCGATCATCATCATCGTAACGGTCCTGCTGTACGTGGCCGCGGTGGTTGTCGGGCGCGTCCCGCTGGCCGCGTTCGCGCGCGCGGCCGCG
>JBGTMW010000391.1:0-1590 GCA_041743365.1 Gemmatimonadaceae bacterium | reverse complement strand
GCCGTGCTCATCGGCGTCCACTGGCTCGGGGCGGTGATCGCGATCGCTCTGTTCGCGCTCTGGTGCGGCCGCCTGTCGGCACGCCGCGAAGCGCCGTCGCTGATCTAGCCCTCGCTACAGTCCCCGCCTCACCTGGAGGGGTGACCGAGTGGCTTAAGGTGCACGATTGGAAATCGTGTGGGCGGCGAAAACTGCCTCGTGGGTTCGAATCCCACCCTCTCCGTTCGCAGGGCCAGCTCGAAGAGCCGTCGCTTCCGGTCGCGGGTCAGCCTCACTCCATCGCGTTTTCCTCCTACAGGTCGTAGGAGATCCCCTCGATCCCGTTGGCCCGCATTCGCGCCTGCAGTGAGGCAAGCCTAGGGCTGGTCGGCGCCACCGCCCCGGCCACCTCCATGGCCGAGTAGAGCGCCGTCTCCTGGAGGTCGGCGCCGGTGGTGTAGGCGCCGCTGAAGTAGAGCCCGTGGCGGCCCTGCAGCGGACGCAGCGCGCGAGCGGACGCGATGGCACGCGGGGTGATGAGCGGGTGCTTGAACCGCCGCCTCAGGAGGATGCGCCCAGGGTCGGTGCGCCGACGCGTGGCCCAGGACTTGAACACGTCGACGGTCGCGCCGGACGGCAGTGGATCGTGCAGGGCGCCGATCCACGCGCTGCCCTCACACTGACGTCCGTCGACCCCCGCGTTGTAGGCGGTCCAGTACTTCCGCTCGCGGTAGGCGTAGACCGGGTCCCTGTGGATCAGCAGGCGCGACTCGAAGTACCCGTACTGGTCGAGCAGCGCGGTGACGTCGCGGAGCGCGGACAGCGGCCGCAGCAGCTTGCGACTGATGCGCGGAGGCGCGTTGATCACCACGTACCGGTACGGGCCCTTCAGGCCGGCGGGCGTCCGCAGGGACCAGCCGTCGCGGCTCCGCTGCAGAGCGCGCACGGGTGAACTGCGGTGGACCCGCACCCCGGGAACGCGGTCCAACATCCGCCCGAGGTTGCCCTGGAGTCCGATTCTCGAGTTGTACGTCGTGGCGCCGGCGGCTGGGTTCTCCGGGAATGCGAGCGCGAAGGTCTGGAGGATCGAGCGCGCCGACACGCGCTCGGCATCCGCCCGCGGGCACCCGATGGTTGCGGTGATCCACGGGTACAGCACGTCAGCCTTGAACGCCGGTTCCAGCGGCAGCGAGGCGATCCACTCCTCCACGGTGATCTCCCAGGCCAGGCCGTCGAGGACCGCTTGCCGCGCGAGCTGCGTGAAGTTGGCGAAACCGAGCGTGGTGGGAAGCGTGTCGAGCGGATGGCTCGATGCGAACCGCGGCGGGCCGCCGCCCATCGGGAACACGCACAGGCTGCCCTGCGCCTCGTGCGTCTTGCGCGAGCCGCGGTTCGCGGGGTCGTAGAGGCCGAGCTCCTCGAGAAGCGTGACGTAGATCGGGTGGGTGTCGGGGTGGAAGAACTGCGCGCCGAGATCGACGGTGACCGGGAATCCCTCGTAGTCGATCGTCCGCGAGTCGCAGTGCCCGCCGATCCGCGAGCGCGCTTCGAAGACGTCGACGTCGTGGGTGCCGGCGAGGAAGTACGCGGCGGCGATCCCGCCGGCGCCCG
>JBGTMW010000390.1:0-1678 GCA_041743365.1 Gemmatimonadaceae bacterium | reverse complement strand
GGCCTGCGCGAGCTCGCCGGTGTCAGGGAGGGGCACGGAAGCTCGGCCGGCTTCCGCAAGCGGATCGGACCTCGCCGCCATCGCGAAGGCCCGCGCCGACAGCGCGCGATATCCGTATACCGAGGCGGACATCCTGTTCATGTCCCGGATGGTCGGCCACCATGCGCAGGCGATCGAGATGGCGCGCCTGGCGCCGGGCAACGGGGCGAGCCAGTCGGTGCGTACGCTCGCAGAGCGGATCATCAACGCCCAGCAGGATGAGATCACCATCATGCAGCAGTGGCTCCGGGACCGGGGACAGCCGGTACCGGAGGCGCGTTCCACCGCGATGCCGATGCACCACGGCGATCATCGGATGATGCCCGGTATGATCACGGCCGCGCAGATGAATCAGCTCGAGGAGGCGAGGGGCGCGGAGTTCGATCGCCTCTTCCTCAACTTCATGATCCAGCACCACCGCGGGGCCATCGTCATGGTCGAGCAGCTCATCGCCACGCCCGGCGGCGCGCAGGACCAGACGGTCTTCAACCTCGCATCGGACGTGAACGTCGACCAGACCACGGAGGTCGCGCGCATGACGCAGATGCTCGCCGCTCTCCTCTTCGACCGACCGCCCGGATAGCTCCCTCGCCGTAACGCACGCTGAACCGACAGCACTCTCAGAGGAATCCTTCATGATCGCCGCTACAAGAGGCGCCCGACCGGCCGCCGCTCAGTTCGTACCCCTGTCGCTCGCCTTCATCCTCGCCCTGACCACGGCGTGTGCGTCGGCAAGCACCAACCCGGCGGTCACTGCGCCGCCCGCCGTCTCGACGGCAGCTCCCAGTCCCGATCCCCGCGTGGGGCTTCGCGCGGGGCTGACGGATGCCGGCGAAGCCATCTGGAACCTGCGCCTCGTCTCCGCGACGCCCCCCTCGCCGCAGTTCCGTGGAAACATCAACTCCGACCTGGCCTTCAGGGGTCCGTATGCGATCCAGGGCAACTTCGGAGGCTGGCAGGTCTGGGACCTTTCGAACCCCGCGAGCCCGACGCTCGCCAGCGCCTACGTCTGCCCGGCATCGCAGAGCGACGTATCCGTGTACAGGAATCTCCTGTTCGTTTCGGGCGAGGACCTCGCCGCGCGGATCGACTGCGGTACGCAGGGCGTGCGCGACACGGTGAGCACGGACCGGCTGCGGGGGCTTCGCATCTTCGACATCAGCGACATCGCGAACCCGCGAAACGTCGGCAACGTGCAGACCTGCCGCGGCTCGCACACCCACACCGCCTTCGTCGATCCGGCGGATTCGACGAACGTGTACATCTACATCTCGGGCTCGTCGCCGGTACGCTCTCCCAACGAGCTCGCCGGATGCGTACAGGAATCTCCCGAGGAGAACCCCAACTCGGCGCTTTTCCGCATCGAGGTGATAAGGGTTCCCGTGAACAATCCCGGGCGTGCCGCGATCGTCAGCTCACCGCGGATCTTCCAGGGTCTCGTGGAACCCGCGACGCACGGTGAGGCTGCCGAGGACATCGCCGCGGCCGCACGCGCCGCCGCGGGTGCCCGTGCCGCCGGTCAATACACCGCCACGGTTCAGGGACAGGAGATCGTGGTCCCGCCCGCGTTCACGCGTCCGTTGCTCGACAGCATCGTTCGCGCGCGCCAGGGTACGGGCGCCCCGACGGGCGCCGACAC
>JBGTMW010000389.1:0-3084 GCA_041743365.1 Gemmatimonadaceae bacterium | reverse complement strand
CCAGCGCGGGAACGCGGGCGAGCCATCGACGGGTCCACGCCTGGGCGCCGCGAGCGGATCTGGCGATGGTAGACTGCCGCCGAAGCGTGGGCCGGGTTGCCGCGATCACGAGCCACACAGGGCGCGCACCTTCTCGCTGAGCTGCTGGCGTCGCGCGCCCCACTCCGATTCCTTCCGGCGCTCGGCTTCCACGACGTGCGCCGGAGCGCGTGAGGTGAATCCCTCGTTCGCGAGCCGCTGGACGAGCGCCGACAGCTGCTTGTCGAGCTGCTCGAGCTCGCCCTGGAGGCGCTGGCACTCCCGCTTGACGTCGATGATTCCCTCGAGCGGCACGGCGATCCCGGTTCCGCCCGAGAGCACCGCATGTGCAGCGGTTCCCAACGGGGCCGCGTCGGCGACGGTGATCGTGCAGCGTGTCAGCCGCCCGATGAGTGCGGCTTCCTCGTCGAGGATTCTACGTGCGGCGACATCCCGCGAAGGAACGATCACGGCGGCGATCAGCTTCTGGGGAGTCACGGCGTATTCCGATCGCAGCTGGCGCAGCGCGTCGACCGTTTCGCGCACGAGCTCGAACTGCGATCCGCCGTTCGCAGAATCCGCGTCGGGCGTTGCACGCCTTGCTTCCGGCCACGGAACGCGTGCCAGAGTTCCCTCGGCGGGGTGGCCGGGCAGCTGCTGCCAGAGCTCCTCGGTCACGAAGGGCACGATCGGCTGAAGCAGTCGCAGCGCAGCGTCGAAGACGTGCACGAGCACTCCGCGCGCGACATCCCGATCGACCCCGCCGGCGAGGAGGCGCCCCTTCGTGGCCTCGACGTACCAGTCGGCGAGCTCGCTCCATGCGAAGCGGCGCGTCGCCTCGGCGTACTCGCTCAGGCGAAGCCCCGACCTCAGCTCGGAGCTATCCCACGCCGGGCCAGAGGGACGCGCCGGGCCGAGCGCGCTGTTCGCATCCGCGATCGCGACGTCGAGCCGGTCGAGAATCCATCGGTCGGCGCGCGTGAGCTGTTCCGCCGGGATCGAGGCGACATCGGGTACCGGATCATCGCCCAGGTTGGTCAGGATGAAGCGGCCGATGTTGCGGAGCTTCGTGACGAAGTTGCGACCCGGCGCGAACGACTGGTCGATGTCCCCCGGATCGACTATGACATCCGCGCCCATCCCGAGCCCGGCCACGAGGGTGTAGCGCAGCGCGTCTGCCCCGTACCGATCGACGACGACCAGTGGGTCGATCCCGTTGCCCCGCGACTTCGACATCTTGACGTGCTGCGTGTCGCGCACAGTCCCGTGCAGGTAGACGGTGTGGAAGGGCCGCTCCCCCATGAACTCGAACCCGCCCATGATCATCCGCGCGACCCAGAAGAAGAGGATCTCCGGGGCGGTGATCAGGACATCGGTCGGATAGAAGGCACGCAGGTCGCGCGAGGCCGTGTCGGGCCAGCCGAGGGTGGAGAATGGCCAGAGCCAGGAGGAGAACCAGGTGTCGAGCACGTCGTCGTCCTGACGCACGGCTCCTCCACATCGCGGACAGAGGGCGACGTCGTCCCGGCTCACGATGGGATCGGGACAGGTCGCGCAGTACCAGACGGGAATGCGATGGCCCCACCAGAGCTGCCGCGAGATGTTCCAGTCGCGGATGCCCTCCAGCCAGTTGACGTAGACCGCTTCCCAGCGCTCGGGGAGGATTCGGATTCCGCCGGTGCGAACCGCCTCGAGGGCGGGCCGCGCCAGCGGCTCCATGCTGACGAACCACTGGTCCGAGAGACGGGGCTCGACGACCGTGTCGCACCGGTAGCAGTGACGAACCGAGTGAGCGTGCGGCTCGACCCGGGCGAGGAGGCCGCTGGCGCGAAGCGTCTCGACTATCTCGGCCCGCGCCGCGAAGCGGTCCATGCCGCGAAGGTTCGCGGGAACGCGGCCCGCAGCATCCGCACTCTCCTCCATCTCGCCAGTGGGCGACATGACGATCGGCATCGGCAGCGAGTGGCGCCGGCCGACCTCGAAGTCGTTCGGATCGTGGGCAGGCGTGATCTTCACGACGCCGGTGCCGAAGGCCGGGTCGGCGTACGCATCGGCGATGACGGGAATTCGCACTCCGGCGATCGGAAGCAGTATCTCCTTTCCGATGAGCGCCCTGTAGCGCGGGTCGTCAGGGTGAACCGCGACGGCGACATCTCCCAGCATGGTCTCGGGACGCGTAGTCGCTACCGTCACCGATGTCATGCTCCCGTCCGCCGGGGCATCCGCGAGCGGATAGGTGATGTGGTAGAGCGACCCTGTTTCGTCCTTGTGCTCGGCTTCCTCGTCGCTGAGCGAGGTGAGGCAGCGCGAACACCAGTGGATCACGCGGTGGCCGCGGTAGATGAGCCCTTTTTCGTGGAGCCGGACGAACGCCTCGCGCACCGCGCGCGACAGCTCGGGTGTGAGCGTGTATGCGGTGCGCGACCAGTCGCATGACGCGCCGATGCCGCGGATCTGCTGGAGAATCGTCCCGCCCGTCGCGGCGACGAAGGCTGTCGTGCGCGCGACGAACGCTTCGCGGCCAAGGTCGAAGCGGGTCTTTTTCTCCTCGCGTGCGAGTTTTTTCTCCACGACGTTCTGCGTCGCTATGCCCGCGTGGTCGGTGCCCGGAAGCCAGAGCGCCTCGTCGCCCGCCATGCGGCGCCATCGGATGATCACGTCCTGGACCGTGCTGTTCAGGCCGTGGCCGACATGAAGGATGTCGGTGACGTTGGGCGGGGGCATCATGATCGTGAAGGGCTCGCGATCACCGCCGCTGCGCACGGATCGCGATGCATCGGCGATGAACGCGCCGCTCGTTTCCCACTGCTGGTAGCGCGAGCGCTCGGTCGCTGAAGGCTTCGACAGCTCGGTGATCGGTGGAGTGGTCATCGCGACTGCAGGAGGTGAGCGAGGCCCGGTCTGCCGGGGGACGTGCGCGGCGCGGCGTTCATCGCAAGCTAACGGCCGCGCCATGCCCCCGGAACGTGCGACGGGCCGCCCATTTTCAGGCGGCCCGTCGTCCACTGCTGCGTCGCGCTGAAGCGAAGGAGTCAGGCAGAGTTGTCCGAGGCCGATTCCGGATCC
>JBGTMW010000388.1:0-2582 GCA_041743365.1 Gemmatimonadaceae bacterium | reverse complement strand
GGCATCGATTCCCGCGAAGAGCTGCGCGCGAGCGTCCTGCGCACCGGCCGGCGAGGCCAGGGTCAGGGAAAGAACGCCGGACGCCAGGAGGATCGTGGTTATGTGGCGTTGCATGGGATCGAGTGTTCGGGAGGAGAGCGGGTGGACGACCTGGGCGACATTACGACCTGCGCACCCCGACAGGCAAGTGACGCGCGCCGGCAGGTTACATGCTTCCAGTGCGCGCGCTATAGTCGGAGGTGGCATGGAAGGGGGCGCGGCCCACCGCGTCCGGAAGTTTCCTTCATGTTCGCCGCACTATCCTGTCCCGAATCCGGCGATATCGTGCGCAGTCCGGAAGACACTTCAGGGTGAGCACCACGCCGTCCCCACCGGGCGACGACGCCTCCGGCGAAGGTGCAGGCAGGGCGTCGCCGAAGGGAGGTGGTGCCCATTCGCGATGGCGCAGAGTGGCCGTGCCGGCGATGAGAATGAGCCACCTCTGGTGGGTGCGAATCCTCGCCTGGTTCGAGGCGCGGAACTTCGACGAGGGCGCGACGCTGATGGTGTTCGGCGCGATCGTCGGAGTCGTGAGCGGTCTCGGTGTCGTCGTCTTCTACCGACTCATCGACTTCAGCCACTTCATCTTCATCGAGTGGCCGGCACCCTGGCTCCCGCGTTACGCGGTCGTCGTATACCTGCCCCTGCTCACCGCGATCGGGCTCTGGGCCGCGTGGTTCATCGTGCGCCGAACCCGTATCGCGGAGGGTCAGAACGTTCCGGATGTCCAGGTCGCGGTCGCCAAGCGCGATGGCGTGATCCGGACGTACCCCGTCGCCGTGCGGACCGTCGCATCCGCGTTCACCCTCGGTTCAGGTGGATCGGCTGGCGCCGAAGGTCCGGTCGCTGTGCTGGGAGCGGCGGTGGGCTCATCGCTCGGGCGGCGCCTCAGGCTTCAGCCGCGACACGTGAAGATCCTCGTCGGCTGTGGCGCGGCGGCGGGAATCGCGGGGGCGTTCAATGCGCCATTCGCCGGGGCGTTCTTCGCGCTCGAGGAAGTTCTGGGCTCATTCGCGGTGGCCGCATTCAGTCCGATCGTCATCGCGAGTGTCGTCGGCGCGTTGACCGTCCGTCCCTTTCTGGGCGACTCGCCGATCTTCCAGATGGCGAGCGCGGCGGACTCGCACGTCATCGAGAGCGCGCTGCTCTACCCGATTCTCGGGATCGCCTGCGGGCTGGCATCGGCGCTGTACGCGCGGCTGTACCTTGCCGCTCCTGGTGCCATTCGCCGGATGCCGGGGCCGGCGTGGCTCCAGCCGCTCGCGGGCGGAGCGCTGACCGGCCTGATAGTCCTGCTCTCGGGCGGGCTGCTTTCCGGCAACGGCCACCTGGCGATTCCCGCTTCGATATTCGGCGGGCTCGACTGGTACGTTCTCATCGCGCTGGCATTCGCGAAGATCCTGGCCACCGTCATCACTCTCGGTGCCGGCGGATCGGGCGGCGTGTTCACGCCGACGCTGTTCATCGGCGCCGCGCTCGGTGGGGGCCTGGGCGTTCTCGGCGATGCGGCGATCGGAGGAGACCTCATCGATCCAAAGGCGTGGGCTCTCGTGGGAATGGCAGGCATGGTTGCCGGCGCAACGCGAGCTCCACTGACGGCGATATTCATGGTGTTCGAGATGACGGACGACTACAGCTACGTGGTGCCGTTGATGCTCGTGGCCGTCATATCGTTCGTCACGGCCAAGCGGTATTCCGCCCACGGCCTCTACGATGGCTGGCTGTCGGCACGGGGGGAGCACCTGGCGCACGGTGTGGACCAGGCAATAATGGAGCGCCTGCGCATTCGCGAGGCGATCGACGCGAACGCTCGAACAGTGGAGCCCGGCGCAACGCTCGACGACCTCATTGCGAAGGCATCGGGCACGCGACACGTCGTCATTCCCGTCGTGGAATCCACCGGCGAGTACGTCGGGCTCATCACGCACCACGCCCTCCGCGAGGCGATAGTGGCTCGCGGCGACCTCGCCCGGCTGCTGCTGGCCGAGGATCTCGCCGAACCGGTGGAGGTGCTGCATCCGGGTCAATCGTTCCGCGAGGCTCTCGGCGCAATGAACACGCGTGGAATGGACGCGTTGCCGGTCGTCACGCGCGGCGCCACGCCAATGTTTCTCGGACTACTGACTCGCGGCGACATACTGGTTGCCTACGAGCGCGAGCTCACTCACGCCGTCTGACCGCGGCAGCGGTCAGCGGATCATGATGTGCGAGAGCGGAAGCGAGGCCTCCACGTTGAACCGTACGCGCTGCCCGGGCATCACCGAGATCGGCTCCGTCGCGAAGCCGTTCGACGATCCGAATACCGTAGCGCAGGCGCTGCTCGCCCGACCAGCGGCGCCAGCTCCCCCGCGACTTCCCCCGCGCCGCCTGTCGAGCACGGTGTGTGCAGCGTACGGACGTTCTTCAGCCAAGGGGTTCTGCATCGGGGTGCGGTCCACTATCACACATGGATGAATCGCCGACTTCTGATAGTATCCAACCGCCTGCCAGTCACTGTTCGGGCGGTCGAAGGGCGTCCACAGATCCGCCGCAGCGTCGGCGGG
>JBGTMW010000387.1:0-3192 GCA_041743365.1 Gemmatimonadaceae bacterium | reverse complement strand
TCGAGGTCGTGTACGATGATGCACGACACTACATCCTGACCACCGATGAGAAGTTCGACATCATCACGTCGGATCCGATCCACCCGTGGGTAAAGGGGGCGGCAACGCTGTACACGCGCGAGTACTTCGAGCTCGTCAAGCAGCATCTCAACCCCGGGGGCGTGGTCACCCAGTGGGTGCCGCTGTACGAGAGCAATCCCGAGGTGGTGAAGAGCGAGGTCGCGACCTTCGTCGAGGCGTTCCCCAGCGCGACCATCTGGGGCAACACCAACCAGGGTCAGGGCTACGACACCGTCCTGCTTGGCCAGGCGGCCGAGAGTACGATTGACGTCGATGCGCTCGCGCTGCGCCTCAGTCGCCCGGATCATGGGCCGGTCGCCCAGTCCCTCACCGACGTGGGGTTCAACTCGGTGATAGACATCCTCGCCACCTACGCCGGGCGCGGGCCGGAGCTCGGACCATGGCTCCAGGGCGCCGAGATAAACCGCGACCGAAACCTGCGGCTCCAGTTCCTCGCGGGAATGGGGAACAACTCGTATCAGGGCGGTCCGATCTACAGCGAGATGCTCACGTATCGGCGAAACCCGGAGCAGGTCTTCACCGCATCGGATGAAGCATGGGTGGTGCTCCGAGAGGCGCTGGGGATGTGGCGATAGCCGTTTATGGGGGGCCGTTTGACGGCGGAACGGCGCTATGGGGGTATCTACGACGGGGTTTATCGGATGCTGCGGATGAGACGGATGAACTGGCATGAGGGTTTCGGGTTCCGATCCGGATCGACTCGACGCCGGTGCGACCGAGTGTTCTGTTGTTTGAAACATCCAACAGCTCCGCAAGGCGTCAGAGCCGCAGTCATTTTCGCGAGCGGTCGTGCTGAATGTCCTTGCCCTGGTCATCGAGCTTCCAGAATCCGGCCGCACATCGCGTCCCCGCTGTCGAGCGGCAATGCCGCAAACATCTCCGATGCGAAGCGCGCGTCCGCGGGCCATCGCTCCTGCTCTTTCATCCGCTTCATCCGCAGCATCCGATGAGACACTCGTCGTAGATGCCTGACACTCCCCCACCGGATCTCCGCACGATCGCCATCACGAACACGCCGTCGCCTTCACTCGAGCGATGCGAGCTGACGCACCTCGAGCGCGTTTCGATAGACTACACGGTCGCCCTCCGGCAGCACGAGGGCTATCAGGAGATGCTGCGTGCGTGCGGCGCCGAGGTGTGCGCCCTGGAAGTGAACCGCGATCATCCGGATGGAGTCTTCATAGAGGACACGGCCATCGTCCTCGATGAGGTGGCGACCCTCATGTCGATGGGCACTGCGTCGCGGCGCGCGGAGCCGGTGGGTATCGAGCCCGAGCTGCGAAAGTATCGCCCGATCGAGCGTGTGAAGCTGCCGGCGACGATCGAGGGCGGAGATGTCGTCCGCATCGCACGAACGCTGCTCGTCGGCCGTTCGTCGCGCACGAACGCGGCGGGCATCGCCGCGCTGGCGGCGATCGCGGAGCCCTACGGGTATCGAATCGTCCCGGTGCCCGTCACCGGCTGCCTGCATCTCAAGTCCGCGTGCACCGCGCTCCCCGATGGCAGGCTGCTCGTGAATCCCGCGTGGCTCGACCATCGAGCCATCGCGGATTTCGAAGCGGTGACGATTCCATCGGATGAGCCCACGGCGGCCGATGTCGCGCTCGTCAACGATTACGTCTGCATGGCGTCCGAGCATCCGCGAACTGCCCGGCTGGTCGAGTCCCTGGGTTTCAGCGTTCGAACGACGCCGCTATCGGAATTCGCGAAGGCCGAGGGTGCTGTGACGTGCCTCAGCCTGATCTTTCGCGCGTCAACATAGTCATGAGTCCTGACCGGGTGATTGGAAGGTACGTCCTAGAGTCGCCAGACAGTCGAACACCCTGAACGCCGTTGACGACGTTGACCGTTTAACGACGTCGCAGACGTACCCCTTACGCAGTTCTGTTCTAACCGATGTCGCCGTGAACGCCGTTGACGACGTTGACGCCGTCCACGACCTTGACGTTCCTTTCGTCCAAGGGCTACTCTCCCCCCAATCCCTCCCAACTTCGAGGCTAGAATGCACTACCTTCGGCTCCTCCCCCTGGTCGCAATCGTCCTCGGCGGCTGCGCGCGGCGCCCCCCTGATCCAGTGGACGTCTCGACAGCCGCCTCACCCGGCCAGCCTGCGGTCATGGCTGCGCGATCTTCCGCTTCGACCACCCCCGAGTATCTGCCTGCTGGTCCCGCTCGCGGCCCCCTTTCCCAGGCTGTGCGCGTCGGCAACATGCTCTACCTCTCGGGAGCGCTCGGCGCGAACGACAGCACTCGTGCGCTGCCGGTGAACGAACGCATCACGGCCGAGACGCGCCGCGCGATGGAGAGCATCAAGACCAATGTCGAGCGCTTCGGTTCGTCGATGGATCGCGTGGTGAAATGCACCGTCTGGCTCGTCGACATGAGCGAGTGGGCGGCGATGAACGCGGTGTACGTTACCTACTTCGCGCCCACCAACCGGCCGGCGCGCAGCGCCGTCGGAACCCCGGCTCTCGTGAACAACGCACGCGTCGAGATCGAGTGCATGGCCACCGTCGGCTAGCGCGGCAACGTCCGGAGGGCATCTTCCGGATGACCATTCACGCTCGACCCTTCAGGCAGGAGCACCAGTGTCCACGATCCGCTCTGTCATCCATGTCGCGGCGCTCTTCTGCGTCCCCGCGTTCACGCTCGCCCAGGGCCGGCCGGGAGCGGCGCAACCCGCTCGAGTGAACGAGTACGGGAATCCGGAAAAGCACCCTCCCGCTCCCACGACCGCTGCGATCACGGCGGCGGACCTGATGACCCGCATCTACATCTTCGCCGATGACTCGATGCAGGGTCGCAACGCCCCGCTGGAGAGCAACGCTCGCGGCAATGCGTACATCGTCCGGGAGCTCCAGCGGCTCGGACTCCAGCCCGCGGGCGCCCTCGGCAGCTTCCTCCAGCCGCTTCCGTACGTCACGCGCGCCGTGTCGCCGCGTTCGACCATCGACGCCGGCGGCACACGGCTCTCGATGGGCACCGACTTCGCGCTCATGTCACGGGGAAAGACGAGGATCGTCGACAACGCCCAGGCGATCTACGGGGGCGTGCTGGGTGACACCACGCGGATGATCTCCGCGGAGCAGGCGGCGAACAGGTTCGTCGTGC
>JBGTMW010000386.1:0-15433 GCA_041743365.1 Gemmatimonadaceae bacterium | reverse complement strand
GCGCCGTGCTGGCGCAGCTCCAGGCGCGTCTCGCGCCCGGCTCGGCGGACGCTCCGCGCACTGCGGCGGAGAGGCGCCAGCTGGAGGAAAAGGTCTCGGCGCTTTCCGCGGAGATGGCCCGGCTCGACTGGCAGCTCTCGGCACAGTGCGGCGAGCAGGCACCCGCGCGGGGCTACATTGGCGTGCACATCCTCACCGGCGTCTCGGGTGAGTCCGCGAGGGGCGTTGTGCGCGGCTATCCAGTCGTTCAGATGGTCGAGCCGGGCTCGCCGGCCGCGCGCGCCGGACTCTGGGCGCGAGACACCATCATCGCGATCAACCGCACGGACGCTCGCGAGTCGGCGATCGAGAAGGTAGTGCGCGAGCCTGGCGAGAAGGTCACGATGGTCGTCGCCAGGGAGGGCGGTCGGCGCGAGGTGATGCTGACCATCGCACCCAAACCCGTCACCTTCGGCGGATCGTGCATGCAGTTCCGCACCTTCAGTTTCGCGCCCGACCCCGCCGGACGCGTCGCTCCGTATATCATGCTGCCGACGACCCCTAGTGGCGCGCCGATCTTCACAGCGCGTGGCGGCTCGGTCGCGATCGTCGCGGGCGCCGAAGTCGCCCTCGTCAACGGGGCGCTCAAGTCGACGTTCTCCGTCGAGTACGGCGCTCTCGTCGTGAACGTCGCGCAGCGCTCACCCGCCGAAGAGGCCGGCGTGCTGTCGGGTGATGTGATCGTCAGCGCCCAGGGAGAGGCCGTCACGTCGATCGCGGTCCTGCAGCGGGCGATCCAGGCAGCGGCGGCACGGCGCAGCGTGTCGCTCGACATCGTGCGCGCGAAGCAGCCGAAGACCATCACGCTTCGCTGGTAGGAGGTTCCTTGCCGGCAGTCGGGAAGCGGGCCCTCAGTCGAGGCTCCGCTCTTCGGGCACCAGCGACTTGTGAATGGCGATCGCCGCCACGGCGCCGTCGGCGGCCGCCCGAATGGCCAGCTGCGGGCCCGGCGTGATGTCTCCCGCCGCGAACACGTTGGTCACCGAGGTGTGAAAGGCGTGGTCGACCACGATCTGGCCGCGCTCATCCCGCTCGCAGCCGAGCTGCACGCCCAGGTCATCGGCGGGGTACTGCGCGATCGAGAAGAAGATCCGGTCGCAGTCGAGCTGAAGGCCGCCATCGAACTCCACACAGTGAACGAAACCGTTCTTCGCGTGCACGCGCTCGATGTGAGCGTCGAGCACGGGAATCTCGAGGGCATCCAGCTTCGCGAGGTCGGGACCCTCCATGTCGGGCTCGTTGCCATTGGTGCACACCACGATCTCGTGGGCCCACGTGGTCAGCGAGAGCGCCATCCCAACGGCGCGGCGTCCGCGTCCAATGACCAGGATCTTGCTGTCGCGCGCCTCGAAGCCATCGCAGTCGGGGCAGACGTGAATCGATGCGCCGAAGCACTGATCCAGGCCGGGAATGCTCGGCCAGATGTCCCTGATGCCGATCGCCAGGAGCACGCGACGCGCGGCTATGGGCCGGCCGCCGGCGGTATGCAACTCGAAGTCATCGTCGCCATGCTGGTTCGCGCGATCCACTTCCTCGTCGATCAGCACGACACCGTGACGGCGACATTCCTCGCGGCCCGCTCCGCGGAGCTCCGAGGGCCGAATGCCCGGGTGCCCCAGGTATCCGTTGATGCCGCGAGTCTGCCAGTTGCGTGGATCGCCCAAATCCATGAGGGCCACAGAATGCAGATAGCGAGCGAGCCACAGCGCAGCGGTGAGGCCGGCAGGCCCGCCACCTACTATCGCCACGTCGTAGCGATCCGAGTCCGATGTCATCCTTCCTGAATCCCGTGGGTGTTTTGCCGGGGGGGTAACGGCAAGAAGGGGTCCCGGGAGCGGAGTTCCGAGCGCCACGTCCGCACGGCCGGCGCGGGCCTCGCCGTCATTCGCCGAGCGAGCGGTTCAGCGCAGGCGGCCCGGCGGAATCGTGTAGAGGAGACGAATCGTCGCGAGGTCGGCTGCGGAGGGCTGGTTGACCCCGTTATGATGCGTCGCCATCAGGTCGGCCAGCCCCGGGGAATGGCCGAGCCCGAGGAGGTGGCCGGCCTCATGGATGGCCGTGGCAGCCACGATCTCCTCGGGCAGCGACTCACCGCCCGGCGTGGAAACAGCGAGAGTGATATCACCCTCGACCAGCCACCAGTGCTGATCCCGAACGCGTCTCGTCGATCCGATACGCGCATCCGGAAAGCGATCGATCCACGTGACGCGGACCTCGGCTCCGGCAGAATCGATGAGGAAGTTTACGCGCACGGGAATTCCCGCGGCGCGCCAGCGCTCGAACGCGGCGCGCGCATGCGCGACGTACGCGGGTTTCCAGGCGGGGATCGAGGACATCGGCTCGACCCACACGCGGATCGGCTCGAGCGGGCGATCGGGCCAGCGTGCAGCGCCGGAATCCTGGTCGACCATCGCGAGGATGTATGTGCCGGCCGCTCCGTAACCCAGCCGGCGCCGCACATCGACCGGGTCGAAATCCGGGGGAGCGAGTCCCGACCTGCGCGTCTCGGATGCGAAGTCGCCCCGCGCGAGGCCCGCCGAATGGGTCGAGCGTTCGACGCGATTCAGGGCGGCTTCTGTTGCGGTTCCCGCGAATGCGGCTACGGTATCCGCGATCGGGACGGCAGGGCGATCTGCTCCGGGTACTCGCAAGGTCATGATCCCGACGGTTCCGGCGAGGGCGGCGAGCAGCCCGAGCGGGATCAGATCCCCCCGGCGCACGGTGTCAGCGAACCGCGCCGGGGGGAAGCGAGTACAGGAGGCGCATCGTGGCGCGGTCAGCGTCGGAAAGCGTCTTCACGCGGACGCGTGACGTCATGATGTTGTCGGGGTCCTGGGAGTGGTCGAGCCCGAGCAGATGTCCGACTTCGTGCAGCGCGATGGCGTGGATGGCCGTGGAGCTGAGCATCGGGCCGGTGTTGTGGAAGAGCGCAATGCTGATGTGCCCGTCCACGATCCACCAGCGGCTGTCTCGCGCCCAGCGGGTCTTGCCGCTAATCGGCTCGTTGAAGCGCTCCACCCACGTGACGTGGACTTCCGCGTCGGAAGAATCCGGGACGAACCGGAAGCGCATCGGGATGTCGACCGACATCCACGCCTCGAACGCCGCTCGCACCTGACCTTCGAACTCCGGCTTCCATCCCTCGAGTGCCGGGTCGTTCTGGATCCATACCCGGAGCGGAACGGTGACGCGCTCGCGCCAGCGCGCGAGTGCGGAGTCGTGCTCGATGAGCACATCCGAGATGTAGGTTCCGGATGCGCCTTCCTCGATCCTGCGGCGAACCGCCTCGACCACACGCTTGCGCCCACGGTGGGAGCCGGGGACGCTGTTCCTCGCATCATCGACCCAGGTCGCGCTGCGCGTCACCTCGGTGAGGTTGCGACTGTCCGGATTCGCGCTCTTCCAGAGCCCCCACGCAGCGAGCGTGACGACCACGGCGGCCAGCGGTACCGAGATCAATTGAAGGGGTTTCATGGGCGGAAATCCGGCGTCGGCGTCTATTCCGAGAGGAAGGCATCCACGACTCCGAAGAAGGATTCGGGCGCTTCCCATAACGGCATGTGTCCAGCGCCGGGAAGGACGACGAGTCGTGCTCCCTCGATCGTTCCGGCGGTGCCCTCCGCCACTGTCACGGGGAGCAGGTCTGCTTCTCCATGAGTGACGATCGTCGGTACCCGGACGCCACGGAGAAGGGGACGCCAGTCATACCCCTCACGACGGATTCTGGCCGCAACTGCGGCGCCGGTCACACTCGTGGTTCGCGGAGGCGGGAGCCCAGCGCGGACGACAACTCGCGCGTAGATTCACGTGACGAATGATGGTGGCGCGAGGGCGATTGCCATGCGGAATCCGACTCGCGAAAATCGGCAGCGGCGGTGTGGCATCCGCGGCAGAATGGCTTCGCGCCGCCCGAAGTGCACCCGTCGCGAGCCGGCCCGGTTCCGACGATTTCAGGTCTCTCGAGGAGAGCGCAAGATGCGGCAATACCTGTTCAAGCTCGTGCCCGTGTTCGTCGTTCTGGCGTGCAGTCCCGGTCAGTCGCCGGCCCAGGGCACCGCAATGCAGTCGCCGACACCGTCATCAACGGACGGCATCGTCCGCGCCGAAGTGGTGGCGACGGGCCTCGAGCACCCGTGGGCACTCGCGTTTCTCCCTGACGGGAGAATCCTCGTCACCGAAAGGCCCGGGCGTCTGCGCATCGTAGCTACCGACGGAACGCTGTCGCCCGCCATCGAGGGTGTGCCGGCCGTGGCCGCGCGGAACCAGGGCGGTCTTCTCGACGTCGCGGTCGATCCGGCGTTCAACGAGAATCGACTCGTCTACCTCTCGTTCTCCGAGCCGGGCGAGGACGGAACCGCTGGCACCGCCGTCGCTCGCGGCCGGCTGGGCGATGGACGCCTCGAGGACGTGCGCATCATCTACCGCCAGGTACCGAAGGTGAGGAGTGGAGGCCACTACGGATCCCGCCTCGTCTTCCGCCGCGACGGCACGCTGTTCGTCACTCAGGGCGACAGGCAGAACCAGCGTCCGTTGGTGCAGGAGCTCTCGACGGGGATCGGCAAGGTGATGCGGATCAACACCGATGGTTCGGTTCCGCGCGACAACCCCTTCCTCGGACGCGAGGGCGCACTGCCCGAGATCTGGTCGGTCGGACATCGCAATGCCCAGGCGGCCGCGCTGCATCCCGAGACGGGCGAGCTCTGGACGGTGGAGCACGGCGCCCGCGGCGGAGATGAGCTGAACAATGCGCAGGCGGGAAAGAACTATGGCTGGCCAGTGATCACCTACGGTGTGGACTATTCCGGTGTACGAATCGGCGAAGGCACCGCGCGGGAGGGGATGGAGCAGCCCGTCTACTACTGGGATCCCGTCATAGCTCCATCGGGGATGGCCTTCTACACGGCTGACGCGATCCCCGGGTGGAAGGGGAGTGTGCTGATCGGCTCCATGGGCGGTTCTCGGACGCTCGTCAGGCTGGAGATGGCGAACGGCCGCGTCACGAAGGAGGAGCGTTACCTCGGCGATCTCGGCGAACGCATTCGGGATGTCCAGCAGGGACCGGACGGCATGGTCTACGTCGTTACCGACAACGCACAGGGCCGGCTGCTCCGGATCGTTCCGGCCGCGGAGCGCTGACCTCCCGGCCGCGACGCTGACTCCACTGTTTCCGGGGCGCGCCAACATCGATCAGTGGAAGCGGCGCGTCGCATTGGCGCTGTCGCACCAATGTCGATGCTGCTGGGCGGGTGCGCCGCCTCACCGCGCGAGTCATCGATACCGGGAGGGAGCCGAACCTCCTGACCGCGGAGGAGATACCGAGGATCACCGCCGGGAATGTCTACGAGGTGATCGACCAGCTTCGCCCCCGAGTACCTCAGGTCTCGCGGGCCGAACCCACCGGTATAGTCACATCCCGTTCACGCATTCTTCGCCCTCCAATCCTGAGTGGGGCGGGTGGGCCGTATGAACGGCGGCCGCGGATTAACGCGGAGTAACGCGGATAACTTCAACTCGGAATCCAGAGGGTAGACGCAGTCACAACACCAGTTGGAAATCGGACCGAGGCTGAAGAGAACAAAACTTCAGAGAAAGGGACTGGAGAAGGTCTCGAAGAGAACAGAAGCACAAACTGAAAGGCAGAACTGAAAGGCAGAACTGAAAACACAACAGTCCCGAAAATCAGCGCGACCGAATCTGCCTCTGCCTGACGCGCGGTCGCTGCCGCTACACTCGTGCTCGATGGCCACGCAGGACTCCCCGCTGCGTGGCTCCTGCAGTATCCGCGTTAGTCCGCGTGAATCCGCGGCCGCTCTTGGGTCAGCCGACCCGCCTCGCCTGTGCTCGATAGCCGCACAGGACCATGCGTCGCTTGCAGTAGTCCGCGTTAGTCCGCGGCACCACTCAGGAGTCGCGGCCGAAGAACGCCTCGACGGGAGGCACCTCCACGGGGCTTGTGAGCGCCGACACGGCCATCCCGCTCCGCGGCTCCCGCATCGCGCCGAAGAACCTCTGATGATGCTCAACGACGCGCCGCCGCTCGGATTCGTTTGGTTCGAGCGACCAGATGCCGCGCTCCATGACGTGACCGAGGACGATGCCGTCGCTCCGCGGCAGCATTGTACCGGTCGTGTAGTTGACCTCGGGCTGCGGGACGAGAACGACCAACTGCCCCTTCACCGGCGTCAGCTCCTCATCCCCGAACAGCTGCTTCGCCCCGAGTCCGGTGCAATTGATGAGGATCGGTTCATCGAGCAATGCGAGATCCCGCGGCGCATCGAAGGAGCGGACGATGATGCGTCCACCGAAGTCGAGCACGTCGCGCATGAGGGCTTCGAGGTAGATCGTGGGCTCGATCCGGATGGTGGGCTGACGCCAGGCGTAGCGCGTCGCGAAAGGATGCTCGCCCTCGGCCAGCACGACGCGCTCCAGCTCCACCGCGGCCGAGAGCAGCCCGCCTGCCGGCGACCCGCCCGACCTGCCGAACGCGGTCGCGCTGTTCGTGGGAGCGTAGTAGTCGATCCAGGAAACCCCGTAACCGCGGCCGACGAGAAGCTGGAGCTCCCGATACGCGATCTCTACCGAGCGCCTGAACTGGTCATCCCATTCGGGAGTGCGGTGAGCCGAGGAGACGAGTCCCGATGTCGGAGTGAAGCTCGCGAGGGACATGTTCGACGTCGTATCGGGCGGCAGAGCTGCCGCGTAGATGCTGACATCGAATCCGCGGCGCTGGAGCATCCGCGCGCTCGAGAGGCCCACGACCCCGCATCCGATCACCGCTGCGCGTCGGTCGGCGTGCGCCAGCGCCAGATCCGCGGCGAGCGACGCGGTACCCCACGACAGCGACATCCCCGCGCCGCCGTGCCCGAAGTTGTGGATCACGGTCTTGTCATCGAGCTGCTCGGCGCGTATTACAAAGCCGGATTCACGATATGGGCGAAGTCCGACTGTGGTCCGGATGATACGGCCCCACGACACGTCCACCGGTACCAGGTTGACGCGCATTCGCGAGGTCCGCGGCGTCCGGGTGCGGAACGCGCAGCCACCGATGGCAAGTGAAAGGACCGCGGCACCGCCAGCTTCGAGAAACGCCCGCCGATGCACCTCGCACCCCCCATGAAACCGGTTTGACTCTGCCAATGATCGATCCTGCTCATCGAGTGTCGAGGCGGGACCGATCGACCACCGACAATACTGGCCGCGGCCCGGGACCAGCACCAGCACCCAATGACCGGAGGGAGCAATGAAGCGCAGAAAGTTCATCAGGGACACCGGCGTCGCCGTTGGAGCGGCCGCGTTCATGCCGGGCACGCTCTTGGGCGCCGTACCCGGTTCGAGGCGAGCCGACCTGATCCTGCGCGGCGCCGTCGTGTACGACGGAAGCGGTGGGCCGCCGGTGCAGGCAGATGTAGCCATCACCGGTGACCGGATTTCCGAGGTGGGCCGTCAGTTGCGCTCTCCGGGCGCCCGCGAAGTCGACCTCCGAGGGCTCGCGCTCGCGCCCGGCTTCATCGACATCCACTCCCATACCGACACGAGCCTGATCGGCGAGCCGCGGGCGCCGAGCAAGATGCGGCAGGGCGTTACGACAGAGGTTGCGGGCGCGGACGGCGGCTCCATCGGACCGTGGACCGAGGAGCAGTTCCAGTCCTCGCGGGAAAGCTATCGTGAGCGCTACGGAATCGAGATCGACTTTCGCGATCTCGGCGGGTTCATGCGCTTCATCGACCGACGGGGCGCGTCCGTCAACTTTGCGAGCATGGTGGGCACGGGATCGGTGCGGGCTCACGTGATGGGCGATGATGATCGCCCGCCGACCGCCAATGAACTGGCACGGATGGTCGCGCTCGTGAAGGAGGCCGTGGACGCGGGGGCGTGTGGGGTCTCGAGTGGACTGGAGTATACCCCCGGCGGGTTCGCCGAGCTCGACGAGATCGTCGCGCTCGCATCGGTGCTGCGGGGAACGGGATTGCCGTATGCCAGCCACATGCGGAACGAGGACGACCGACTCTTCGCGGCGATCGAGGAAGCGATCAACGTCGGCGTATTCGCCAGGGTGCCCGTACAGATATCCCATCTCAAGGCGCAGGGTCAGCGCAACTGGTGGAAGGCCGAGTCGGTGCTGCGCATGATCGAAGGAGCGCGCGAGGGTGGGAACGACGTCATGTTCGACGTCTACCCGTACATTGCCTACAGCACCGGCCTCTCCAACCTCTTTCCGCTCTGGGCGCGAGATGGGGGGAACTCCGCGTTCGTGGCCAGGCTCCGCGATCCGGCGCTGCGTCCGCGTCTGGAGGCTGCCGCGCGCGACAAGGTCGCCAGCCTTGGCTCGTGGGACTCGGTGCAGGTCAGCTCGACCGGCAACGAGCGATTCGCGTGGGCGCGCGGGGGTCGCATGGGCCAGCTCGCGGCATCGCGGAACGTCGATCCATATGACCTGCTCGTCGATATCCTCACCAACGGCGGCGGAGGGATGGTCGGTTTCGGGATGAGCGAGGAAAACGTCGCGAAGTTCCTGCAGCACCCACTGTCGATGGTGTGCTCCGATGGTGGCGCTCGAACGATCGAAGGTGGTGGCGCGACAGGGTCGCCGCATCCGCGAAACTACGGCGCGTTTCCGCGGGTTCTCGGTTACTACTGCCGCGAGAAGCGAGTGTTGCCGCTCGAATCGGCGATCAGGAAGATGACTTCGATGCCTGCCGATCGTGTGGGGCTAAGCGATCGCGGCCGGATACGAGCGGGGGCTATGGCAGACCTCGTTGCGTTCGACGCGGGCAAGGTTGCCGACCTGGCAACGTTCGAGAAGCCGCACCAGTATCCCGCCGGCATCCCGCACGTGATGGTCAACGGCAAGTTCGTGCTGCGCGATGGCGATTACACCGATGAAAGGCCCGGCCGAGCTGCGCGGCCGATCCCACGTGCGTCGGGCTCCCGGTGACGTGACGAGCCGCGACGGCCACCACATTATCGAGCTCCACGCCCGCAATTCACTTAGCGTGACCTCAGTCCGCGATCTCGCCGGAGGCCGTCAGCACGCCATCCGCACCGGCAGTTGATCGCCGGCGTTGACCGCGCCCGCGCCATCCGACATGTTCGGGTGGACGTCCACGCTCCTCCCGGAACATCCGACCTGCTCGGATGGACGTCGATCCCACCTTCGGAGGCCCGATGCCCTGCCCAAGCCTGGTCAACATATACTCATCCCCACCGGTCACGCGTCGCGCACTGGCGTCGCCGTGGCAGCGCGCCCGGCACCGTGCCCGTCTGGTTCTGGCTGCCGTCTTCCTGGTCTCCGTACCCGCTCTCGCGCAGGGAACGGGACGTATTACCGGGACCGTCACCGATTCCATCAGCGGTCGGCCCGTCGGCAACGTCCAGGTGAGCGTCGTCGGCACGAGACGGGGCGCCGCGACGGATGAAACGGGGCGCTACGCGATCAACCTCGTGCCCGCAGGCACCTATTCGGTCGAGACGCGCCGTCTCGGATACCGGCCGGCGGTCGCGACGGGCGTGAGCGTCACCGATGGAGCGACCGCCACGGTCGATTTCGCGCTTGCCGCGAACGCCCTCGTGCTGCAATCCGTGGTGACGACGGGCGTCGTCGATCCCACATCGGGCACGCGGGTGCCGTTCACGGTCGGCAAGGTCGACATCGGCGATCTTCCGGTGCCCGCGACGAACGCGGTCGAGGCGATCCAGGGCAAGATCGCCGGCGTGACGATCGTCCCGATCGGCCAGCCTGGCAGCGGCACTAACATCATGCTCCGCACGCCGACGAGCATCAACAAGTCGAACTCGCCGCTGATGGTCGTGGACGGGGTGATCCAGAGCCAGGCGTTCGGTGCGTCATCTGCTGACCTCGAGTCAATGGACATCGAGAGCATCGAAGTCGTGAAGGGGGCCGCGGCGGCCTCGCTGTACGGGTCGCGCGCCGCGAGCGGCGTGATCCAGATCCGGACACGGCGCGGCAACGACCTGAGTCCCGGCGCGACGCGGTTCACGCTTCGGTCGGAAGTCGGCACGAATCAGCTCGCCGGCGAAATCGACTGGGCGCGGAATCACTACTACCAGACCAACCCGGTCACGGGCGCGTACATCAATGCCGCCGGCCGCGACACGAGCCGGGTGGCACGGATCGCCCGGCCCGCCTACGAGCGATTCCAGGACGTCGCGTACGCGGATCCGATCTACGATCAGGTCGATCGATTCTTCGATCCCGGCCAGTTCTACAAGAACTCACTCAACGTCGGGCAGAACACGGGCAGCACGAACTGGTTCCTCTCGCTGGTCAGCAGCAAGGAAGACGGCGTGGTGCTCAACAGCGGCAAGTACGAGCAGAACGACGTCCGCCTGAATCTCGATCACCGGCCCTTCGACCAGGTTCGCCTGTCCTTCAGCGGCTACCACAGCCGGTCGGTGCGCAACGAGCTGTATGACGACACGTTCTTCGATCTCATCAACCAGGCGCCCGACATGAACCTGCGGGAGCCGGATCCCGATGGGACGCCGTTCATCTTCCAGAACGATCCCGAAGGACGCGAGGAGAACCCGCTCTACGTGCTCGCGACGGAAGACAGCAAGCGCAATCGCGCCCGCACGCAGGGCAGTCTCGCGGCACGGTACGAGCCGCTCGGCTGGCTCAGCGTCGATGGGAACGTCAGCTACGACCGGTCCGATCGCCGCAACAACTTCTTCCTCGACCAGGGCGTGAAGACGGAAGGCTTCGCCGGCGGCGGTCCGGGGGAGATCACCCAGACGAACGGCACGACCAACGCGATCAATGCCGACGTCAGCGCGAACCTGCTCGGCCAGTTCGGGGCGGCCACGCTGCGAACGACACTACGTGCCGTGCTGGAGCGCGAATCGAACGAGGTGAGCACGGCGGAGGGAGAGAACCTGACCGCGCCGGGAGTACGCAGCCTGAACAACGCGCAGGTGCTCCAGACCTCGTCGAGCATCGAGGAGATCCGCGCCACCGGCTACTTCGCGAACGTGGGCGCCGACTACGACGGGAAGTACATCGTGGACGGGCTCGTGCGCCGCGACGGCAGCTCGCTGTTCGGCGCCGACGAGCAGTGGAACAACTACTACCGCGTCAGCGGCGCGTATCGGATGAGCGAGGAGCCCTGGTGGCCGGCGCCGTCGGTGACGGAGTTCAAGCTGCGCGCGTCGCGCGGCACGGCGGGAACGCGACCCAGCTTCTCGGATCAGTACGAGACTTTCAGCTTTGCCGCGGGCGGCAATCTGGTGAAGCAGAACCTCGGCAATCGCGCCCTCAAGCCGGAGCGGGCGACGGAGACGGAGATCGGCATGGATGCGATCTTCCGCGACCGGTATTCGCTGCAGCTGTCGTATTCACGCGTCAACGTCGTCGACCAGCTAATCCAGATTCCGCTCGCCGGGTTCTACGGCTTCGCGAACCAGTGGCAGAACGCCGGTGCGCTCAAGGGTAACACGGTCGAGGGGACGCTGGAGGCCCGGCTGATCAGTCGCCCGGACCTCACCTGGCGCATGGGGCTCGTGGCGGACCGGTCGCGGCACAGAGTCACGGAGTTCAACCGCGCCTGTCAACCGACGCAGACGATCGCCTTCCGCTGCGCCGGCGAGACCCTTGGCGCGATGTACGGCTTCCACTTCGTCAATTCGCTCGGCGAGCTGCCGGTGGAAGCACAGGCCCGCGCGAACGAATTCGCCGTCAACGACGAGGGATTGCTCGTGTACGTCGGCATCGATTCCGTGACCGCGCCCGGGACCCGCACGCCGTACCAGTACACCGAGGGGGAGACGAAGCGGCGCTGGGGAACGGCCGCCGTCACGATCGGCGGGGCGAACTACGCCTTCGGCATGCCGATCGTGCTGCGCGACTCCACCGGGAGCAACGCGGTCGTTCGGATGGGCGATGGCAATCCCGATTTCCACTGGGGGCTGTCGAACAACGTCACCTGGCGCGGCGTCTCCTTCTACGCCCTCGTCGACGCCCAGGTCGGCGGGCACAACTACAACCAGACGCGCCAGCGAATGTACCAGTGGGGACGCAGCGGCGACGTGGATCAGACCGGCAAGCCGCAGGAGCTCAAGAAACCGATCGAGTACTACATCTCGCTGTACGCAGCCAACAGCCCGACGGACTACTTCGTCGAGGATGCGGGCTACGTGAAGCTGCGCGAGCTCTCCGTCAGCTACGCCCTCACCGGCCAACTGCTCAACGCGATCTCGCGATTCGGCGCGAAGGGCGCGACGGTGTCGCTGATCGGTCGCAACCTGCTGACCTTCAGCGACTACTCCGGATACGACCCGGAAGTCGGCAACGCCCTCGTTCGTCTCGACAGCTTCGACTATCCGCGCTACCGGACCTTCTCCGGCAGCTTCCAGATCGTCTTCTAGGCCGGGGATATCCATGCGCTTCATATTGCCAGTCCTCGCGCTGCTGATTGCCGGCTGCCAGGACCTGACGGTCGAGAACCGGAATTCTCCGGATCGCGACCGCGCCACGCAGCAACCGACCGCGACGGAAGCGTTCGTCGCCGGTGCGTTCCGGACCTGGTGGCCGGTCGGGGGGCACGACGATTATCCCTCGTGGGCCTTCTCGACGATGGCTCACGAGATCACGTCCGGCTTCGCCGACTTCGGGCAGCTCGAGACGTCAGCCGAGCCGCGCTCGGCCTGGAACAACAGCCCGTTCAACGCACGGCGCAACGTCAACAACACGCCGTGGTTCGGCCTCTATCGCACAATCTCGACGGTCAACGATGCGCTCATCGCGATCGACTCCGGCCTCGTGGTGGTGACCCCCGCCAGGACGCGGCGGACGCGGGCCGTCGGAAAGTTCATGCAGGGAATATCGCACGGCTATCTGGGACTGTATTTCGACCAGGCCGTGATCGTCGATGAGCACGTCGCGCTCGACACTATCAAGGTGCCGATCTTCTCGCCGTATCCCGAGGTCATCGAGGCGGCGATCGAGCAGATCGATTCCGCGATCGCGATTGCGCCGGGGATGGACGCGCTGCCGGAAGTCGGATTCCTGTACACGTCGATGAGCGCGAACGACTTCATCAAGGTCGCGAACTCGTTCGTCGCGCGGCTCATGGTCTACTCGGCCAGGGATCGCCAGGAGCGGGCAGACGTCGACTGGACCGAGGTCATCGATCGCATCGACGCGGGGATCACCACCGATTTCGCGCCCGTTGCGATCCAGGACGTCCTGTTCGATGACTGGAAACGGCTCATCGCACGGGTGCGCACCGCGAGTCGTCCGAGCGATTTCGGTCGCCCGAGCAACTGGCTGCTCGGTCCCGCGGATTCGACGAACGGGTTCGTCAACTGGCTCGCCACCCCGATCGAGAGCCGCCTCGCGTTTCAGATCCGAACGAAGGACCGCCGGATCCACGGAGCGGGCGGACCGGCGACGCCCGGCACGTACTTCGGCTACAACCTGAACGACATCTTCACCGCCAGCCGCGGGACCTATCGGTTCTCGCACTACTACTATCGCCGGTTCGGCACCGGGACCGCCAACGTGTCGTACCAGGTCGGCCCGCAGCTCGCGATGCCGGTCGCCGAGATGGATCTGCTCAAGGCGGAGGGACTCATCCGGCTCGGCCGCGCGACGGAGGCGGTGCCGCTGATCAACAAGACTCGCGTCGCGAATGGACAGCTGCCGCCGGTCACGATCGACGGCCCGCCCGATGAGCCCGGGTGCGTCCCGAGAAAGTCGAATGGTCAGTGCGGCAGCCTGTGGGATGCGCTCCGCTACGAGAAGAAGATCGAGGGTGTCGGCGTCTCGGGGGTGATCGCGTTCTTCGATGCACGCGGGTGGCAGGAGCTGCCGCAGTACACCTTCGTGCACATGCCGGTCCCCGGCTCCGAGCTGGCGACGCTGTTCATGGAGAACTACACGTTCGGCGGGCCCGGCGGCGAGGCAAGCGCACCGGCGCCCGATCCGGAACGCTGTCCGATCGTGCTTCCGCGCTGTCCGACCTGAGCGTAGCACATTGAAACACGACGGCCCCGGACTCTCCGTCCGGGGCCGACGTGTTTTCTGAGCGCGGCTCGCGGGCGATGACCTCGCCGATGGCCGGAGATCTCGCCCGACGATGCGGCCCCCGACGCTCAGGGCGATGGCGCCGCGCGCTCGAACCTCCCGAAGCCGTCGACCTGGACGGCCGCCGCACGAGCGCGGCTGTCGAGGTTGAACGTGACGAACACGCGGCCGAACCCGGTGCTCCGCCAGGTGCCGCGGAACGTGTCGTGGTGCCAGTGCTCCAGGTCCGCGATGTAGTCGGGTGCGTAGTTCAGCACGAGTCGGCCGTTCTCGACGGTGAGCTTCACATCGCCATAGACATCGTGCTGATACGTTCCGGCGTAGTCCTTCAGCGCGAGAGCCGGCCTGGTCCCCGCGATGCGAGTGGCCTCCGCTCCGCGCCCCTGCTGCGCCGATCGCTCCTGCGCCCGGCGCACGTTCGCCAGGTACTCGGCGCTCCAATCGCGCGGCGGCACGCCCATCAGCGCGTCGAGCACCCGGTACATCAGCGCAACCTGGAGGTTGCTGCTGCTCAGGTTGGCGATCACCACCACACCGATCTTCTCCGACGGGATCATCCCGACCTGCGTACGTGTCTGGTTGATCGAGCCGGAGTGGTGCACGACCTTGTGGCCGTGGTAGTCGTGCAGGAACCACCCCAGTCCGTATGCGCGAAAGTGTGTCGTCGGGAACATGCGCTCCGATGTCGAGTCCACCGGCATGACGGTCTGCGGCGAGTGCATCTCGCGCAGGGTGGCTGGCTTCAGCAGTGTCTTCCCTTCGAACGTTCCTCCATTGAGGTGCAGCCTCACCCAATGGGCCATGTCGCGGGCGCTCGAGTACACCGCGCCGGCGCCGCCGATGTTGTCGTAGTTGCGTCGCGCCATTACGACGACCTTGCCGTCCACGCGCGAGTGAGACGACGACACGTTGTCGCGCCTGTCTACAACAGCGGAGCGCGACGTGGTCCGCGTCATCCCCAGTGGCTCGAACAGCCTGGCCTCCAGGAACTCGTCCCAGCTTTTTCCGCTCACCGCTCCGACGAGCTCGCCGGCGGCGATATACATCAGGTTGTTGTAGCCGTACTCCGCGCGGAAGTTCGGTGCCGGGAGGTATCGTGTACGTCGCAGGACCTCGGCACGATCGAAGGGCGCGGCGATCCACAGGTTGTCGCTGCGCGACAGCCCCGACCGATGGTTCAGGAGGTCGCGCACTGTGAGTGCGCGCGTGACGTACGGATCCTGCAGCTGCAGCGTCGGCATGTGGCGCGCGACGGGATCGTCCCAGCTCAGTCGCTTCTCGTCCACCAGCATGCCCAGCGCCGCAACCGTCATTGCCTTCGTCGTGGAGGCTATCGCAAACAGGGTGTTCTCG
>JBGTMW010000385.1:0-2964 GCA_041743365.1 Gemmatimonadaceae bacterium | reverse complement strand
GTCTGGTGCTGGCGGTCGCGTGGAAGCGTGGCGCCCGCGAGGCCGGCCTCGCCGCATTCGTCGCGGTTGTGGCCCTGGCAGGACTGGATCTTCTCCTCGGCCGCTCACTGCTCGTAGCGGGAGCATTCCTGTCGGCAGTCGCGATCACCGGCGTCGGCATACTTCCACTCTGGATCGCCCGTCGCAACGACCTCGAATCCCGGCGCGCCCGCCAGCGGATGGAGCGTGTGGAGGTGTTTCTCCGCGATCGCCCGCCGACCCCACGCGGTAGCCCGAGTGTCGTGGCATCGGATCTCCGGAAGTCCGCGCAGGACGCCTCTCGCGACGCTGACGCCATCGAGCAGATCGAGATTCTCGACCGATACCTGCGGGACGTCAGGGACGGCCTCGGAGCTGACGAGGTCATCTTCTGGCGGTGGCACTCGTCGGCCGACGCCATTCGTGCCACGGCGTGGTCCACCGAGGGAGCTCTCGCCCCGACCCGCTTCAGGATCGAGGAATGGGGACCGCTCGTGCAGTGGTCGGCCGATGGGGATGTGGTGCATTGCGACGAGGAGGACGTCCTGGCCCACCTCGCTTCCGGTCCAGTGGCAGGGGAGGCCAGGCTGATCGGCGCGGTCAGCGCCACGAGCGAGCGTGGTTTCGTACTGTCGCGAGAAGAGCTGCGCGAGCGGATCGCTCGCGCAGCGGCCCATGTCGCCAAGCTTCATGTTCTTCTGGAACACCGTGGGGAGCACCACCGGCTGAGGAGACGGGGCGACGCACTGCTCCGGGCGGTACAGCAGATACAGGCGCATACCTCCATCGAATCCCTGGCCAGGGGGATCTGTCAAACCGCGCTCGACATCACGGAGGGGTCGGCCGCGACGCTGGTTCGGTGGGACGCCACTACCCGGACTGGAGTGGTGGAAATGACTTCGGTTGGCGCGGAGATCGTCCGCGGCCAGAAGGTGACGGCGGATTCGCTGGTCGGCGAGTCGTGCATTCGCGGCACCCCCGTAGTCTTCGAGGACGCCCGCATCCTGCCGAGATCCGGCGCCGTGTACTCCCCGGGCGACGCCGTTGGATCCATGGGCGCCCTGGGTGTCGCCCCCCTGGTGCGCGAGCAGCGAATCCTCGGAGCGGTCGTGATCACGAGCGCCAACCCCGATTCACACCTCCAGGCCGACCTGCGAAACGTGAGCCTTTTCGCCGCGGTGGCGGCGACATCGCTCGAGATGGCGTGGCAGATCGAGGAGGTCAGCAGGCGCGCGAGCACCGACCAGCTCACCGGGCTCGCCAACAGGCGCAACTTCGACGAGCAGCTTCACCGCGTTCTGGCCGAGTCGGACCGGTCGGGCCTTCCGGCTTCGCTGATCATGGCGGACATAGACTACTTCAAGCGTGTGAACGACAGCTTCGGTCACGAGGCTGGCGACGCGGTGCTGAAGCACGTGGCGGCGGTGTTTTTGGAACAGGTCCGCACCATCGACATCTGCGCCCGGTATGGCGGGGAGGAGATCGCCCTCCTGCTCCCGCAGACGGACCTGGCCGGCGCGCTCGAGCTGGCGGAGCGTCTCAGGCGCGCGGTCTCGGCGCGGAACGCGACGCATCGGGGCCGGGAGATTCCGGTGACGTCTTCGTTCGGGGTCTCTTCCTATCCGCAGACGGCGCGAACCCGCGACTCGCTTTTCCCCACTGCCGACAAGGCTCTGTACCAGGCAAAAAGTGCCGGGAGAAACTGCGTCAAGTCAGCGCCGGTACCGCGTGTTTCTTCAACGAGTTAGAAGCGTTGCCGGATGGTCAGTCTCGCCGAATTCGCGGTTGACTGGGGGGAGTCGATCGACTAGCTTGTGGCACGGGGGCGACTGGCTTCGACGGGGTTAATGAAGCTGTGGCCGCGTGCCCAGGTACTCGAGTAACCTGGTAAAACTCTCGGGACTATTTACAACTGCCAACTCAAACCTGGCTCTGGCTGCGTAACTCTTAGGAGTTACTGCACCTGCCCTGAGTGAAGCCCTCCCGAGGCGGCTCACAGGGTATCGCAAATTCGGGATAGCTACGGATCGCGTCTTCCGATACGGGGCGAAGCTTTAGAAGACTTTTCCGATCGTGGGCGGTTCACCGGCCAGCGAGAGGAGAGACTAAACGGTGAACTACGCACGTAGATGCTGTGGTGGATCTAGTCTCGGACCGGGGTTCAATTCCCCGCGCCTCCACTCCGTCAGGCGGGCCAGTCGACGCAAGTCGACTGGCCCGCCTGCTTTTCAGCATCGGCAGGTCCCGCGGCCGCCGAACCGCTATATCTTTCGCGCGGCGCAGGCGCTTCATACGCGGGATCGTGTACGCGCCTGCGCTTCCTCCTCCCTTCACGTCGCTGCCGGAAATCGCGACGGCCATTCCAATTTCAACGCGGATCAATGACCAAGCCCCTCGTCGGCATCATCATGGGCAGCACCAGCGACTGGGAAATCATGCAGAACGCCGTGACCCAGCTCGATTCGCTCGGGATCGCGAACGAGGCCCGGGTGCTCTCCGCCCATCGCACTCCCGACGCCGCGCTTCAGTACGCCGCGGACGCGCGGAAGAACGGGATGCAGTGCCTGATCGCCGGAGCGGGCGGCGCTGCCCATCTCGCCGGCGTCCTTGCAGCAAAGACGACACTCCCTGTGCTGGCCGTGCCGATCCCCTCGAAATACCTGAAGGGTCTCGATTCGCTGCTCTCGATGGTCCAGATGCCCTCGGGCATTCCCGTGGCGACGTTCGCCATCGGGGAAGCCGGTGCGGCGAACGCCGGCCTGTTCGCAGCGTCGATCATCGCGCTTCGGGACGAGAATGTCGCGCGGAAGCTCGACGAGTTCCGCCTGAACCAGGAGAAGAAGGTCCTGGCCGCGAAGCTGCCGCGCTAGCGGGGCGCGCGCAGCAACGTGCCCCCGGGGCTTCAATGCGGCTCAGTCGCGCGCGGGCTGCGGCCCGTCGAGCGCC
>JBGTMW010000384.1:0-3104 GCA_041743365.1 Gemmatimonadaceae bacterium | reverse complement strand
TGGTGGTTCCTCGCCCCCCGCCCTGCTCCTGATCGGCGTCTTCTTCTTTCTCCCCGTCGCGGCGTCACTTCTGCTCAGCGTCACCGACTTCGACATCTACGCGGTGAGCGATCTCGGCAACGCCCGGTTCGTGGGAATGCGCAACTACACTGCGCTGCTCGACAATCCGCTCTTCTGGACCGCGCTGCAGAACACCTTCTACTTCGCCCTCATCGGCGGCCCGCTCACGGTCGCGGTCTCACTCGGCGCCGCGCTCCTGGTGAACGCGAAGGCCGTGCGATTCAGGACCTTCTTCCGCACGGTCTACTTCATCCCCTTCGTCACCACGCTCGTCGCGGTCGCCATCGTCTGGCGCTACCTGTACCAGCCGCAGTACGGCCTGCTGAACTACGCGCTCGGTGCTTTCGGCGTCGAGCCGATCAACTGGCTCGGCGATCCGAAGTGGGCGATGCCCGCGATCATCCTGCTCGCGGTATGGAAGAACTTCGGCTACAACATGCTGATCTTCATCGCCGGGCTTCAGGCGATACCGGAAGACCTGTACGAGGCCGCCAGCCTCGACGGCGCCGGACCCGTGCGCCAGTTCTGGCACGTCTCGCTGCCGATGCTCGCGCCGACCTTCTTCTTCGTGGGCGTGGTCACGATGATCGGATACTTCCAGCTCTTCGCCGAGCCGTACGTCATGACCCAGGGCGGCCCGCTGAGGAGCACAACGAGCCTCGTGCTGATGATGTACGAGGAAGGCTTCCGGTGGTGGCGAATGGGAGCAGCGGCGGCGATCGCCTTCGTGCTCTTCGTCCTCATCCTAGCCTGGACGCTGCTCCAGCTCTGGATCGAGCGCCGGATGGGCAGGACCGTCTGATGCGCCGCGCCATCGGACGAATCCTGCTCTATGCGGCCCTCCTCGCCGGCGCGTTCGCCGCCCTGCTTCCGATGATCTGGATGGTCTCCGCTTCGCTGATGCCGACAGGTGAGGCGACGACCTTTCCGCCAAGGCTCTTTCCGAGCCGGGTGACCTTCGAGCATTACCAGGCCGTGTTCACCGGGCTGAACATGCGCCGGTACCTGCTCAACAGCACGCTCATAGCCGTGACGGTGACCGCGATCTCGCTGATCATCAACTCGATGGCGGGCTACGCATTTGCCAAGCTGCGTTTTCGCGGGCGCGACAGGCTGTTCCGGTTCCTGGGCACCGGGCTCGTCATCCCCGTTCAGGTCGCGATGCTCCCGCTCTTCCTCCTGATGAAGCAGCTTGGGCTGATCAATACGTACTGGGGCGTGATCATCCCGACGCTCGCGAGCATCTTCGGAATCTTCCTCATCAGACAGTACGCGCTGTCGATTCCGGATGACCTGCTCGATGCCGCGCGCGTGGACGGGGCGAGCGAGCTCCGGATCTATCGATCGGTGGTGCTACCCGTGATCACGCCGATCCTGGCGACGCTGGCGATCTGGACTTTCCTCACGACGTGGAACGACTTCATGTGGCCGCTGATCGTGTTGAGTGATGATGCGAAGTACACACTGCCTGTGGCGCTCGCGAACCTGTCGGGCGAGCATGTGCAGGACACGGAGCTCATGATGGCGGGATCGGTAATGACGGTGGTTCCGGTGCTGCTGGTGTTCCTCGCGCTGCAGAGGTACTACATCGCGGGGATCACGGGGGGTGCGGTGAAGGGATAGGCATCGTGAGCGGAAAACGAAGTGGACAGTCGACGGTTTTCAGTTCTCAGTCGACGGTTCAAGCATCGATGCATACCTACTGACGACTGTCGACTGTCGACTGACAACCGTGAACTTCGTTTCCCGCTCACGATATCTCCGCGTGTAACGGCCCCGCGAAGAGGATGCCTGAATGGTGCTGACCTTTGGAGCCCGTGTTTTCGCCGCCCTGGTGGCAGTCGGGGTCTCCATGCCAATGCTGGCGCTGGCGGCGCAATCGCCGCGCATCCTCGACGACTTCTCGAGCGTCGCGGGGTGGACGGCGCATCCGTCGGACGGCACGGAGCTCAGGATCTCATCCGACAGCGGATTTCGCGGTCGCGGAATGCGCCTGGACTTCGATTTCCGCGGCGGTGGCGGCTATGTCATCGCGCGGAAGGAGATTCCGATACGCTTTCCCGAGAACTACGAGATCACCTTCCGTATTCGCGGACCCGCGCCCATGAACAACCTCGAGTTCAAGCTCGTGGATGCGTCGGGCGACAACGTCTGGTGGGTGAACCGGCGCAACTTCGAGTTCACCCTTGCATGGAACCGGGTGACGCTCAGGAAACGGCACATCACCTTCGCGTGGGGACCTTCCGGCGGAGGGGAGCTCAGGGAATCCGCCGCCATCGAGATCGCCATCACCGCAGGCACCGGCGGCAAGGGGACGGTATGGATCGACGACCTCGTTCTCCAGCCGCGCGAGCCCGTGACGGAATACACCGGCACACCGGTGGCGCGCGCAGCCACGGCGGTCGGTGGTAACACCGCCCAGAAGGCGATCGACGGCGACACGAGCACCACGTGGCGCTCGCATCCGGCCGGTGGTCCGGCTCGGTCAGGTCGGCAGGCGTCCACCCTTTCGGTGGACTTCCTCCAGGTGCGCGAGATCGGGGGGCTGACGATCCGCTGGGGACACGAGGATTACGCGATCTCGTACGAGGTGCAGACGTCGCTCGACGGCAGGACCTGGCGCACCGCCTACGGCGGCGACGGGAACGGGGGCCTCGATCACAACTCGCTGCCGGAGGTGGAGACCCGACACATCCGGCTGAGGCTCAGCCGATCGAGCCGCGGGCGTGGTTACGAGGTAGCCGAGATCGAGGTGCATCCGATCGAGTGGTCCGCGACCCCGAACGACTTCTTCACGGCGGTCGCGCGCGACGCTCCGCGCGGGAGCTACCCCAAGTACCTCGGCGGCGTGCAGTCGTACTGGACGATCATCGGCGTGAGCGGTGACTCCCGCGAGGCCATGATCAACGAGGAAGGGATGATAGAGACCGGCAAGGCGCAGTTCTCGATCGAGCCCTTCCTGTACCTGAACGACTCCCTGCTGACCTGGAACGATGTGACCGTCACCCAGTCGCTGGAGCGCGGCGACATCCCGATTCCCTCGG
>JBGTMW010000383.1:0-4748 GCA_041743365.1 Gemmatimonadaceae bacterium | reverse complement strand
AGCGCGGCGCACAGCCACTGCCCGACGAAGCCGGACGCCCCGGTGACGAGGGCGCGCATCGTCAGCGACCCGCGCGGTGCCGCTCGATATCCGCTTCGACCATCATCGTGATGAGCTGCTCGAAGTCCACCGTCGGGGTCCATCCCAGCTCGGCGCGGGCACGGCTCGGGTCGGCGACGAGCAGCTCGACTTCAGCGGGCCGGATGAACCGTTCGTCGAGCACGACGTGATCGCGGTAATCGAGGCCGACGGCGTTGAACGCGGTCTCGCACAGCTGCCGAACGCTGCGGGTGTCGCCCGTTCCGATTACGTAATCTTCGGGCTCGTCCGGCTGCAGCATGCGCCACATCGCGTCCACGTAGTCGCCGGCGAAGCCCCAGTCGCGCCGGGCATCGAGGTTCCCGAGCCGAAGCTCCTTCGACTTGCCGAGCTTGATGCGCGCCGCGCCGTCGGTGACCTTGCGCGTCACGAATTCGAGCCCGCGCCTGGGGCTCTCGTGGTTGAAGAGGATTCCCGAAACCGCGAAGAGGTTGAAGCTCTCGCGATAGTTGACGGTTATCCAGTGGCCGTAGACCTTGGCCACGCCGTACGGGCTGCGCGGATAGAACGGCGTCGATTCACGCTGCGGGGTCTCGACCACCTTTCCGAACTGCTCGCTGGAGCTGGCCTGGTAGAAGCGCGCCCTGGGCGCCGCCTTCCTCATGGCTTCGAGCATTCGCGTCACGCCGAGCGCGGTAAACTCGCCGGTGAGCACCGGCTGGTTCCACGATGTCTGGACGAAGCTCTGCGCGGCGAGATTGTAGATCTCGTCGGGCTTGCAGGCATCGATGGCCTCGACGAGGGAATGCTGATCGAGGAGGTCGGCGGAGACGAGCGTGACGCGGTCGACGAGGTGCGCGATGCGCTCGTAGGGCGTCGTCGAGCTGCGGCGTACGACGCCGGTTACGGTGTAGCCCTTCGCGAGCAGGAACTCCGCGAGGTACGATCCGTCCTGGCCGGTGATGCCGGTGATCAGTGCGTTGGGCAGGGCGAATGGCCTCGTCGGTATTGTCGCGCGGCTTCAGGGTTCCGGACAGAAAAAAAGGGAGCCCGTGTGAGCGCCCCCTGTACCAACCGGTCGAAGGGGTCCGTCATGCCACCGGAACACCGCGGGGCGCGCGCTGGATCTTCCCCGCGTTCAGGCAGCGGGTGCACACCTTGATCTTCCTGACTGTGCCATCGACGAGGATGCGCGCGACCTGGAGGTTCGGCTTCCAGACGCGGCGCGTCTTGTTGTTGGCGTGCGAGACGTTGTTGCCGAAGGCAACACCCTTGTCGCAGACGTAGCATCGGTTGCTCGCCATGGTCAGCTCTCGATCAGCTCGATGCGCGCCATCTCGGCGCCGTCACCCTTGCGGTGACCCGTCTTGAGAATGCGCGTGTATCCACCGGGCCGCGTTGCGAACCGCGGACCAATCTCCTGGAACAGCTTGTCGGCCGCCGCGCGCTTCTGCACGTGGCGCACGGCGAGTCGGCGGGCATGCAGCGTTCCACTCCTCGCCTTCGTGATCAGCTTCTCGACGAAGGGCCGAAGCTCCTTCGCCTTCGCCTCGGTGGTCTCGATCGCGCCCTGCTCGATGAGCGAAGTCGCGAGATTCCGCATCAGCGCCAGCTTCTGCTCGCTCGTCCGCCGAAGCTGACGCCCAGCCTTCCGGTGCCGCATGGTTCCTACTCCTCTTCGTCGTCGGGCGCGGCAGCCGCGGCATGGCTGGGCGGAGTGCCCCAGTCAATGACGCGGACACCCTCGCCGTTATCGTCGTACCGCATTCCGAAGTTCAGTCCTTCGCGCTCGAGCAGGTCCGCGATCTCCTGGAGCGATTTCTTGCCGAAGTTCTTGACCTGGAGAATCTGGCTCTCGGTCTGGCGGACGAGATCGCCCAACGACCGGATGTTCGAGTTCTTCAGGGAGTTCACCGAGCGGACCGAAAGCTCCAGGTCGTCGATCGGGGTCTTGAACAGCTCGGCGAGGCGAGCGCCATCGCCGCCCGCCATCTCGCCGCCGGGGTTCATCGGCGCCGACGAGTGCGTGCCGAATCCGACGAAATACTGGAAGTGCGTCTGGGCGAGAGCCGCGGCGTAGCTGACGGCCTGCTCCGGCGTGACGGTTCCGTTCGTCTCGACGGTCAGAGTGAGGCGATCGTAGTCGGTGCGCTGGCCAACGCGAGTCTCCGCGACGGAGAAGTTGGCGCGGCGTACCGGGTTGTAGATGGCGTCGATCCGGACGAGATCGACCGGGAGGCCGCGCTCGAGCGGGTGCTGGTCCGCCTCGATGTAGCCGCGTCCGCGATTGACGTACAGCTCGACGTTGATCTCGCGATCGTCCTGGAGCGTGAAGAGCACCTGTCCCGGATCGACGATCCGGACACCGCTCTGGTCGGAAATGTCGCCGGCGCGAACGGGGCCCGCTTCCGACTTGCTGATGCGGAGAACGACCTGCTCGAGGTCGTCGGCCAGGGTCAGCGTCAGGACCTTGAGGTTGCCGATGATCTGGTGAACATCCTCGACGACGCCGGGGATGGTCTGGTGCTCGTGAAGTACGCCATCGATGCGAAAGCCCCATACCGCGGCCCCGCGAAGCGACGAGAGAAGCAGCCGCCGCATCGAGTTGCCGAGGGTGTGGCCGAAGCCACGCTCGAGCGGCTGTAGCCGAAACTCTGCGACGTTCGGGTCATCGGTCCGCGTCGTCGCCTCGACGAGCTGCGGACGGACCAACCCACGGAGATCTATTGCCTGTGCCATTGTTCGAGATTCCTTTTGGTCTTTACCGGACTACCGGTCCGGCAACGCCCTGCCCCGCCCCTGACGCGCGGCAAGCTCGTACGGGAGTCAGGGTCCCGACCCATGAGCGCGATGCGCGCCGGACAGCCGCTAAACGAGCGGGCCGACCCGGCGCGGACGCGCGGCCTACTTCGAGTAAAGCTCGACTACCAGCTGTTCCTGTGCGGCGATCGGAATGTTCGGGCGCGTCGGGCGCTCGAGCATCCGGCCGCTGTACGACTCGCGATCGACCGCGATCCAGGAGAGCGGTGCGCCACGCGAGGATTGGTCCATCGCGACCATGATGGCCGCCTGCTCGCGGGACTTCATCCGAACCCTGATCTCCTGGCCCGGCTGAACCAGATAGCTGGGGATGTCGACCGACTTGCCCTTCACTTCGACGTGGCGGTGACGGATCAGCTGCCGCGCGGCCTTGCGGCTCGCCGCGAACCCCATCCGGTACACGATGTTGTCGAGTCGGCTTTCGAGCGCGGCGAGCAGGTTGTGTCCGGTGATCCCCGGGAGCGTTGCGACGCGCTCGAAGGTGTTCCGGAACTGGCGCTCGCTGACGCCGTAGATGCGCTTGATCTTCTGCTTCTCACGGAGCTGCTTCGCGTACTCGGAGGTCTTCCGGCGGCGCGCCGTGTTCTGGCCATGCTGGCCCGGCGCGTAGGGCCGACGCTCGACGGGGCACTTCTCCGTGAAGCACTTGGTGCCCTTGAGAAACAGCTTGGTGCCTTCGCGCCGGCACTGCCGGCAGCTCGGTCCGGTATACCGCATCAGACTCTCCGCCGCTTGGGCGGCCGGCAGCCGTTGTGCGGGATCGGGGTCACATCCTTGATGGACTTGACCTGCAGACCCGCGGCAGCCAGGGCCTGAATCGCGGACTCGCGGCCGCTGCCCGGCCCCTGCACGCGCACGTGCACGCGGCGAACGCCGAGCGTCAGCGCTTCGCGCGCAGCCTGCTCGGCGGCGACGGTGGCAGCGAAGGGCGTCGATTTCTTGGAGCCCTTGAAGCCGGCTTTTCCGGAGGATCCCCACGACACCGCGTTGCCGTGCGAGTCCGTGATGGTGATCGTCGTGTTGTTGAAAGTGGCGCTGATATGGGCGATCCCCTCCGCCTCGATCACGCGCTTGGTCTTCTTGCCAGTCGCCATACGTTACTTCGTAACCTTCTTCTTGCCGGCGATCGCCCGGCGCGGCCCCTTCTTCGTGCGGGCGTTCGTGTGAGTGCGCTGTCCCCGGACCGGGAGTCCCCGGCGATGCCTGATGCCACGGTAGGATCCGATGTCCATCAATCGCTTGATGTTCATCGCGACCTCCGTGCGCAGGGCACCCTCGACGCGGACGTCCTTCTCGATCGCCTGACGCAGACGGTTGACGTCCGTGTCATTCAGATCCTTGACGCGCTGCGAAGGGTTGACCCCGGTCTGCTCGATGATCCGCCGCGCGATGGCGCGACCGATCCCATAGATGTACGTGAGTCCGATCTCCACCTTCTTCTCGCGGGGGAGATCGACGCCGGCTATACGGGCCATTACCTAACCTTGACGTTGCTTGTGCTTTGGGTTGCGCTTGCAGATGATGCGCATCACGCCGTTCCGTTTCACCACCTTGCAGTGCTCACAGATCGGCTTCACGCTGCTGCGGACTTTCACGGGAGCTCCGGTCGATTCCTGAAATTTGCGGCCAAGACCTTTACAGTAACGGGCTTAACGACGGCACGCAAGATCCGCGAGAACCGCCTCCATCGCCCCCCGCCTGTCGGGGGCACCGGTAATCATTCGGCCGAGTACGATCCAGGCGGCGCCTGCCGCCGCGGCGGCGGCTGGGGTAGCGATCCGCTTCTGGTCATCGCCGGGGCTTCCGGACCTGATTCCGGGCACAAGGATCCCTAGGCGGTTGCCGACTTCGCGCCGGACGATTGCCGCCTCGTGCGCGCTGCATACCAG
>JBGTMW010000382.1:0-4840 GCA_041743365.1 Gemmatimonadaceae bacterium | reverse complement strand
CCGGCGGGCGCGAGCGCCGCGGCGAGCGCCCGCGCCAGTGCGGGATCGTTCCCGGCGATGGGGCCGAGGCGCCGCCAGCGAAGGATACCGTCGCGATCGATCAGGTATGTCGCGGGAACTCCCACCGCTCGATACACGGTCGAGACACGATCATCCGGGTCGTGCCAGAGCGGATAGGTCATCCGGAAACGCGCGGCGAAGTCGGCGATGCGCGACGTCTCTCCGCGCGCATCGACGCTCACGCCCACGATTTCGAGGCCATCCCTCCCGTGGCGCTCGTGCAGTTCCTGGAGAACGGGGATTTCCTCCCGGCATGGGTGACACCAGGTCGCCCAGATGTTCAGCAGAACGACCCTGCCACGCAGCGCGGCGACCGAGACGGTGTCTCCCGTGACGGTCACCGCCTGGTACGGCGGTGCCGGAGCGCCAACGCTAACCGCGCCCTGGTCATCGCTCGGGATGCAGCCGAGGATCATCGCCTGAATCCCGCACGCCAGCGCGATCAGAGCGCTGCGGACAGGTCGGTTCAGCGGGTTCGCCAAGTTACCGCCGCTCGGGCGCATTTCCGGGAGACCGGCACGCACGGACGTCAGCGCGGCGGTGCGACGCGCACCCTCGCCACCTGGACCGACGATGGCTTCCCCGGTACCGTCCATGCGAATATCAGATCCTCGCCACGCGCGACCATGCGCGGAAACCCGCTGGCGCGCGCGGCACTCGATGCGGCGATGGTCAGGGGCTCGTCAACCTGTCCGCCGGATCGGGCGCGACGAAGGAGTACGCGGGCGGTGTCGGCGCCGGAGCGCTCGATCCAGCTGACCAGGGCCGACCCCCGCTGGTCGAGCTCCACGTCCACGCGCCCTGCCGGATCGCCAAGATCCACGCGAATGGGTGCCCCGAACGTAGCGCCTGCGTCGCTCGAGAGCGCCACCAGCACTCGAGCGGTGTCGCGCGCCCCGCTGAACCAGGCTACCGCGACCGAGCTGTCGCGCGCAGCGATCGCAGGCCCATTGACCGGGCATGCCTTCATCTCCCAGCCGTCGGCATGTACGACGGCGGGCGCCGTCCAGGATCCTCCCACCTGCCGCACGATTGCGATGTCGCGGATCTCATCTGGCGAGCGGTCGCGATAGACCAGCGCCGGTCCTGACGCCGTGAACGCAAGCGATGTCTGGCAACAATCGCAGATCCGGGAGTCGAGGACTTCCTCGCTGCCCACCGCGCCGTCCGCGGCGACCCGGGCGTGCACCAGCATCGTTTCCCGCACCGCGCCACGCGACGTATCCGCGTAACCGCGGCCATCGAGCCAGGCAGCGCCAACACCGCCATTGCCGAGCGGATACAGCGCCGCGAAGCCATGCTCCGCGAGCTTCCCATCCTGGTGAGGCCTCACGGGCGTGCTCCACGTCGCGCCATCGTCGCCGGACTGCGCGATGTACATGTCGTAGGTGAACCCGGTCCCTGGTGTCCGCACCATCCAGTGCGCGGCGAGCCTCCCGCCGGCGAGCGACGAGACGGATGGGAAATCGGCCCAGTTCACGAGGAGATCCGGATGCTGCGCAACAGTGCGCGGGCTCGACCACGACGATTCGTCGAGTATCGCCATGCGAAGCGCATGGGAGGAGTCGGCGGCCGGTTCGATCCAGGACAGGATGACGCGTCCACTCGAGTCGACCGCGAGATTCGGCTCGCCACTCCCCGGCAAGGCCGGCGACTCGAGGTTTTCGATCGCAGCCCGGGGCGCACTATCCGGCGCGCAGGCGGCGCCCAGAAGGACGATCATCGCGGCAAGCGACGCCCGGGACCGGATCAAGGGATTGGAATTCACAATGACAGAATGCCATTGGGAGGCGCGTGGGTCAACGGAACGACCGGCGCCGCGGGCGGGATTGAGCGCGAATCCGCGGGAGTCCCAGGTAACGGGCCCCCCGCGGATTCGCCCGGATCAGGCTACCGTCGCCGAACCGTTCGTCCGGAGGCGAGGTCGACCGTGAAGGTGCGGTCGCCCACGACCAGTGTCGCGAAGCGAGTCCCGTTGAAGGTCAACGTCGCGGTCCGCTGTCTGGACTGGGATGCCTGGTCTCCGTCGCGAGTGGCCGAGACTTCCCGGGTTATCGTACCCGACAGGGGCCATGCTCCACGGCTGCGCGGGAACGGAATCACGACGTTCGTGAAGGTCGCTACGGATGTCATCGTGTACGTGCGGACACCATCATCCGTGTGACGACTGCGCGACTCGGTGTTCGATCCGACGCCATTGATCGTGTGCTGCGTCTCCGCGCCCTCCAGACCGCTCACGGTCATGTCCCTTTCCCGCGAAATGGTCGCGCTCCAGTTGTCGCGGCCGATCGCCCCGCTCATCGTGCTGCGGAAGTTGGCCGATGCCGTGGTCGTGCCATCGTAGGCGCTCTGTGCCTGACCGTTCCCGTCCATGAATGCGTAACTGCGCGACATCGTCATGTTTTCACGCGTAAGCGTCGGGCAGACGAAGCGTCCGGAGGGCGCGTCGAAGGCGCAGTCATTGCGCCAGCCGCCGATGCGCCCGATGTCGCCTGTCGGAATCCCGAAAGCGCCGATCTGTGTGTAGATGACGCCCACATCCTCGAAGGCTGCATCACCGGCGACGACGGCCACGTCCCGGGTCAGCGGGTCTATGGCTTCCGATGGGCCGGATGAGTCCTGGCAGGCCGAGGCAGTAAGCACGGCGAGGGCGGTTGTCGCAATCAGGCGAATGTGACGCATACACGTTCCTGTGGGGAGTGAAGGAGCGGCGTACGGCGGGCTGCCCTGTCGGACGCTGTCGGGACGAGTTCGTTAACCCCCCCCCGTGCCGGGTGCCGGCGGTGTGGCGAGGGCCGCGGTGCCCCGCTACGTTCCGCACGGCCCTGGCGCAAGCTTGCCATTCGGATTCGGAACTCACAAGGCCCGAGATGGGCACCAACGCCCCATGCATCCCCGCCCTGCAGACGAGAGGCTGTGTCTTGGCGAGAAAGAAGAAGGAGGTCCTCGACGACCGCGCGGTCGAGCGAACACTGAGGAGAATGGCGGATGAGATCACTGAGCTCAACGGCGGCACCGACCATCTGATCGTGGTCGGCATTCAGCGGCGGGGGGTCCAGCTTGCTGCCCGACTGGTCAAGGTCATCGACGAGCGGGAAAAGACGAATGTCCGACGCGGGTCCCTCGACATCACGCTCTACCGTGACGATCTCCAGACCGTCGGCCCCCGGCCCGTCGTGGGGCCAACCGACCTACCCTGGAATCTGGACGGGATGAAGGTCGTGATCGTCGACGACGTGTTGTATACGGGCCGAACCATACGGGCGGCGCTCGACGAGCTGACCGACTTCGGGCGCGCCGCGCGAATCTCGCTCGCAGTTCTCGTGGACCGCGGCGGCAGGGAGCTGCCCATTCACGCCGACATCGTCGGGAAGAAGATCGAGATCCACGACGACGAACGGGTCGACGTGCTCGTGGAGGAGCTCGACGGACGCGATGCGGTCGTCGTCGTTCCCCGCGAGGAGAAGGCGTGACGAGCTCGCTCGGGAAGGACCTCCTCGCTCTCGAGCCTCTCACTGCCCAACAGATCCAGCTCATCCTCGACACCGCGGAGCCCTTCAAGGAGATCAGCGAGCGCGCGATCAAGAAGGTGCCGGCGCTCCGGGGCCAGACGATCGTCAATCTTTTCTTCGAAGCCTCCACGCGCACCCGCATCTCCTTCGAGTTCGCCGAGAAGCGGCTCTCGGCCGACACGGTGAACGTCGCGACGGCTGGATCCAGCGTCGCGAAGGGTGAGACACTGGTGGACACGGCTCGGAACCTCGAGGCGATGCGGATCGACATGGTGGTGATCCGACACGGTGCGTCCGGGGCGGCGCAGTTTCTCGCGGAGCGAATCGAGTCGAACGTCATTAACGCGGGCGACGGCACCCACGAACACCCGACCCAGGGACTTCTCGACCTGTTGACGCTTCGCGACCATTTCAAGACTCTCCAGGGAAGGCGCGTCTGCATATGCGGCGATGTGCTTCACTCGCGCGTCGCCCGCTCGAACATCTGGGGGCTCCGGAAGATGGGTGTCGAGGTCGGCGTCTGCGGCCCGAGATCGCTGCTCCCACATGGGATAGAGGAGCTCGGAGTCACCGTGTTCGACCGCATAGAGGCGGCGATCGAATGGGCTGACGCCCTGAACATTCTTCGCCTCCAGCTCGAACGGATGTCGGCTGGCTACATTCCATCGGCTCGCGAATACAATCGCGTGTTCGGAGTGTCCCGCGAGCGGCTCGCGCGCGCACCGCGCGACGTGCTCATCATGCACCCGGGCCCAATGAACCGCGGCGTCGAGATCGATTCCGATGTCGCGGACGGACCACACAGCGTGATTCTCGATCAGGTGACCAACGGCGTTGCCGTCCGGATGGCTGTGCTGTACCTGCTCGCCGGCGGGCGGCCGGAGCTTGCCGTAGCGGCCAAGGGGGGTCGATGACGCCGGGCGGCGACCGGGAGCTGCGACCGATTCTGCTGCGAGGCGGGCGGGTCATCGATCCGGGCCATGGCGTCGACCGTAAGGCGAGTGTGCTGCTCGCAGATGGAAAGATCGTCGAGGTCGGGGAACGAATAACGGCGCCCGACGATGCGATCGTACTCGACTGCAACGGTGCCATAGTCGCGCCGGGGTTCATCGACGTCCACTGCCACCTGCGCGAGCCGGGACGCGAGGACGTCGAGACGATCGCTACTGGTGCGCGCGCTGCCGCGGCGGGCGGGTTCACGGCGGTGTGCGCCATGCCGAACACCGAGCCCGTGACGGACAACCAGGCGGCGGTCGGGTTCATCGTAC